>JANOEG010000598.1:0-22044 GCA_031413095.1 Burkholderiales bacterium
ACCGGCTGCGCCATCGTCGATTCGCAACAGCGCCATTGGATCTTCCAGCCCGGCCAGCGGACATGGGACGTCGGCGCGCAAGCATCTCAGGGCATGCGCGACGTCTGGATCGAGTTTGCGTCGGCGCAAGATCGACAGCCCGTCAAGCTGCACGGCCTGTGGCTGCCGCACACCGCAGCCGATGCGCCCGTCATGCTCTACCTGCATGGTGCGCGATGGGATGTGCGCTCGTCGGCACCGCGCATGCGTGCCATGCACGAACTCGGCTTCTCGGTGCTGGGCATCGACTACCGCGGCTTCGGCCGCAGCGACGACGCATTGCCGTCGGAAGACCTGATGCACGAAGACGCGGTCGCCGCCTGGCAGTGGCTGGCGCAGCAACAGCCGCAGGCACGGCGCTACCTTTATGGCCACTCGCTCGGCTCGTCTGTCGCGGCGCGTCTGGCCAGCAGCTCGGGCAACGCAGCCGGCGTCATCCTCGAAGGCGGTTTCACTTCGGCGCTCGACGTCGTCAACAACACCTGGTGGCGCTGGCTGCCGATGGAGCGGCTGATCACGCAGCGGCTCGACGCAGCGACACACATCGACAAGATCAACGCACCGCTGCTCGTCGTTCATGGCGCGTTGGACACCATGGTCGCGCCGGACCTCGGCCGCGCGCTGTACGAGCGCGCCAAGCAGCCCAAACGCTTCGTGCTCATCGACGGCGGCTTGCATCACACGCTCACGGCGACGAACCAGGCGCCGTACCGCAACGCGGTGTTGGAGCTGTTCAATCTGAAAGTTGCAGCCACCCCATGACAAACAGCTCCCCAGAAGGCGAACGCCTGTCCAAACGCATGGCCGCGCTCGGCTTGGCGTCGCGGCGCGAGGCCGACGAGTGGATCGAGGCCGGCTGGGTCCGCGTCAACGGCAAGCTTGCCGTGCTCGGCCTGCGCGTCGGCCCCGACGTGCGCATCGAGATCGATCAGCGCGCGCGCCGCGAGCAGTTGCAGCGCATGACGGTGCTGCTGCACAAGCCGATCGGCTACGTCAGCGGCCAGGCCGAAGACGGCTACGAGCCGGCGGTTGTGCTGGTGACGCGCGAAAACCGCTGGAGCGAGGACCACTCGCATGGCCCCACCGGTGCCTTGCGTGGCCTGGCGCCGGCAGGCCGGCTCGACATCGACTCCACCGGCCTCTTGGTGCTGACGCAAGACGGGCGCGTCGCCCGCACCCTGATCGGCGAGGACTCTCCGGTCGAAAAGGAATACCTCGTGCGCGTGCGCCGGGTGCAGCCGGGGCCGCTGCCACCGGAAGCGATGGCTGCGTTGCAGCACGGCCTGATTCTCGACGGCAAAGCGCTCAAGCCGGCCAAGGTGAGCTGGGCCAACGAAGACCAGTTGCGCTTTGTGCTGCGTGAAGGAAAAAAACGCCAGATTCGCCGCATGTGCGAGCAGGTCGGCCTCGAAGTCACCGGACTGAAGCGGGTGCGCCTCGGCAGCGTCGTGCTCGGCAAGTTGCCGCTCGGGCAGTGGCGCTACTTGCGCAGCGACGAATCCTTTTGAGCACGCCCGCTGCCACGGGCGCCGCCGTTGCGGCGCCGCCACCGCTGCTCACCGCCCTGCAAGCCGCCACGGTGCTGGCCCTGCTGCTCGGCCTGCAGCCCGTGATCACCGATCTGTACTTGCCGACGCTGCCGCTGATCGTGCGCGAGTTCGCCGCGCCGCTGTCGGCGATGCAGATGACGATGTCGGCGCTGATCCTGGCCTTTGGCCTGATGCAACTGATCTGGGGCCCGGTGGCCGACCGCTTCGGCCGCCGCCCGGTGCTGTTGCTGGCGCTGGCGTTGATGGTGGCGGCCAGCATCGGCGCGGCGCTGTCGCCCGGCATCGTGTGGCTGATCGTCTGGCGCATTGCCCAGGGCGCCACGCTGGCCGCAGCGGTGGTCTGCGCACGCGCGATGGTGCGTGACCTGTACGAGCCGCACCAGGGCGCGCATGTCATGTCGCTCGGTTTGTCGGGGCTCGGCCTGTTGGCCATTGCATCGCCGCTCGCCGGCGGCTTGTTGGCCGGCGCCTTCGGCTGGCGCTCCTGCCTGCTAGCCGTCGGCGTCTGCGCAGCGGTCACCTGGCTCGTCATCGCACTGCGCACACCGGAGACGCTGCCTGCGCGCAACCCAGCTGCGTTGCAGTGGCGCGTGCTGCTCGCCAACGCCCGCACCGTGCTGGCCCACCCGACGTTTCGCGCCTGGTCGCTGCTCGTGGCCTGCACCTATGCCGGCCTGTTTATTGTCTTGTCGGCGTCGTCGTATGCCTACATCGGCGTGCTCGGCCTGTCGAGCGCGCAGTACGGCATGGCCATGGCGTGGGGCTCGTTCGTCTATGTGCTGGGCACGTTTGCCTGCCGCCGCTGGCTGCGCCTGCACGGGCTCGTCGGCACGGTGCAGCGCGGCGCGTTCTTCACGCTGGCCGGCGGGCTGGGCATGGCGGCATGCAGTTTCATGACCGTGCCGACGTGGCCGGCGGTGCTGCTGGCGCAGTCGGTCTTCGCCTTCGGTCACGGCCTGCACCAGCCGTGCGGACAAGCCGGCGCCGTCGGTCCATTTCCGCAGATGGCCGGCGTAGCCTCTGCGCTCGCGGGTTGTGTGCTCGCCTTCATTGCCTTTGGCGTGGGCCTGTGGCTCGGCTCGGCGCTGGACGGCACGCTGCGTCCGCTCGGCATCGGCCTGGCGGTGGCTTCGTGCGTTACGGCCACCGTCGCGTGGACCCTGGTGCGCTGGCACGGCCAGATCCCGCGGAAATGACGCCGCTGTGCATCGCCGGCCCCACGGCCAGTGGCAAGAGTGAACTGGCAACGACGCTCGCCGAGCGCTGGCCGGTGGAGATCGTCAGCGTCGATTCGGCACAGGTCTATCGCGGCATGGATATCGGCACCGCAAAACCGAGCGCGGCCGATCGCGCCACGGTGCCGCATCACCTGATCGATATTCGTGAGCCGGATGCGCCCTACTCTGCGGCCCTGTTTGCTGCCGACGCACGCCGCTTGTGCGTCGAGATCGCGGCGCGTGGCAAACACCCGCTGCTGGTCGGCGGCACGATGCTGTACTTCAAGGCGCTGATCGATGGCCTGGATGAGATGCCGGCCGCCGATGCCACTGTGCGCGCCGAGATCGAAATGCAAGCCGCTGCGCGCGGCTGGCCGGCACTGCATGCCGACCTGGCGTTGGTCGATGCCGCCACCGCGGCGCGGCTGCCGCCGAACGACGCCCAGCGCATCGGCCGCGCGCTCGAAGTCTGGCGCGTCAGCGGCCGTGCGCTGTCGAGCTTTCACACGCAAAACAAACGAGCTGCTGCGTTGCCACTGCTGTCGCTCGAACCCGATGACCGGGCGTGGCTGCACGCGCGCATCGCCGTGCGCTTCGACGCGATGCTGGACGCTGGGCTGCTGGACGAAGTCCAACGCTTGCGAGAACAACCCGCGGTGCATGCCGAACTGCCGGCGATGCGTGCCGTCGGCTATCGCCAGGCCTGGGCTGTCCTCGACGCCGGACTCAGCGGCGACGCGCTGCGCAATGCCGTGCGCGAGCGCGGCATCGCGGCGACGCGCCAGCTCGCCAAGCGCCAGCTGACGTGGCTGCGGTCCATGCCTCAACGCCAGCGTGTGGCCTGCGATGCACCGGATGCGATCGAACAGAGCCTGCGCATCGTCAGCAGACACTGGGACCCCGCATGAGTCTGTTGTCGGTGCAGGGTCTGACGAAGCGCTTCGGCGCGAGCACGGTGTTCGCCAATGTCAGCTTCACGCTCGCGCCAGGCGAATTGGTGGCGGTGCTCGGCGAGTCGGGTGTCGGCAAATCGACGCTGCTCAATTGCATCGCCGGACTGGAACCGGCCGATGCTGGCGAGGTGCATTTGCACGGCCAGCCGCTGCCATGGCATGACGAAACGGCGCTCGCTCACTGGCGGCGCCAGCAACTCGGCTTCGTCTTTCAGGCCTTTCATGTGCTGCCGCACTTGAGCGTGGCGCAGAACGTGGCCTTGCCCCTGCTGCTGCTGAAACGGCCCGACGCGGCGCGCGTGCAGTCGCTGCTCGAAAGCGTCGGCCTCCAGGATTTCGCCGACCGCGCGCCGCGCACGCTCTCGGGCGGGCAGTTGCAGCGTGTGGCGATCGCACGGGCCCTCGTGCACACGCCGCCGCTGGTGCTGGCCGATGAGCCCACGGGCAACCTCGACCCGGCCACGGCCGAGCGCGTCATCGAGTTGCTGGCGCAGCAGGTGCGTGCTGCGGGTGCTGCCTGTCTCGTTGCAACGCACTCGGCGGCAGCCGCGGCGCGCGCCGATCGCGTGCTGCTCCTCACGGCAACCGGCATCGCATGATCTGCCGCGCAGCGCCGGTCCGCCCCAAGCAAGCGGCCGTCCCCATGGGGGACCGGCTGCGGTACGCCGCAGACGAGGGGCCAACATGATCCGCGAACTCGTCTGGCCCGAGTGGCGCGCCCACCCGTGGCGGCAGGCGATGGCGGTGCTGGCGGTGGCGCTCGGTGTGGCGCTGGCCTGGTCGGTGCATTTGATCAACGGCTCTGCACTCGCTGAATTCGCCGGCGCAGTGCGCTCGGTGCAGGGCGAGCCCGATGCGTCGTTCGTCTGTGCCGCGCGCGAAGGCTGTGACGACGCGGTATTCGAAACGCTGGCCACGCGCGCCGACGTCGTGGTCGCCGTACCGGTGGTCGAGATCGACAGCTACGCACTCGACGCTGGCGGCCAGCGCGTGCCGCTGCGGCTGCTCGGCGTCGATGCGCTGCAAGTCGCGGCCGTGGCGCCTGCGTTGATGCCACGCGCCGCATCCGGTGAGGCCCGCAGCGCACTGGTCGATCCCGACGCCCTCTTCCTCAACCCTGCGGCGATGCGCCGTCTCGGCGTGAGCGAAGGCCAAACGCTGCGCGTGCAGCAGGGTGCGACGACGATTGCCCTGCGTGTGGCCGGCCGCGTCGCTGCCGACGGCACGGCGCTGGCGGTGTTGGACATTGCGGGCGCGCAGCATCACTTCGGCTTCGCGCGGCGCTTGTCGCGCATCGACCTGCGCCTGGCCGCGGGTGCCGATGCGGCTGCGCTGCCAGCGCCGCCCGGCTGGCGCATCGCCCGCGCCGACGACGCAGAGCAGCGCGTCTCCAACGTCTCTCGCGCCTACCGCGTCAACCTGACGGTGCTCGCGCTCGTCGCACTTTTCGTCGGTGCGTTCCTCGTCTTCGCGGTCATGGCGTTGTCGGTGGCACAGCGCGTGCCGTCGCTGGCGCTGCTCGGTGTGCTCGGCTTGTCGGCCGCCGAGCGCGCGCGACTGATCCGCGGCGAATGCGCGCTGCTCGGTGTGGCGGGCAGCGCACTCGGCATCGCGCTCGGCACCCTGCTCGCGTATTTCGCGCTGCGGTGGTTGGCCGGCGACCTGGGCGGCGGCTACTTCCCCGGCATTGCGCCGCGCCTGCAGTTTTCGTGGTCGGGTGCGATCGTGTTCGCGCTGCTCGGCGTGCTGGCCACGATGCTCGGCGGCTGGCTGCCGGCGCGGCAGGCGGCGACGCTCGCGCCGGCGCAAGCGCTCAAAGGCTTGGGCGGGGCCTCGTTCGCGCGCGGCCCGGCGTGGCGGGGGCCGCTGCTGCTGGCGTTGGGCGTGGCGCTCGCGCTGGCGCCGCCGGTCGGAGGCTTGCCCATTGCCGCGTACGCGTCAGTGGCCTTGCTGCTGCTCGGTGGCGTGGCCTGTGTGCCGCTGTTGATCAATGGCGTCCTGGAGCCCCTCGTCCGCTGGCTACATCGGCCGATCCCCCGAGGGGAGAGAGTGCCGCGGCTCCAAGCTGGCCTGCGCCAGCTTGGACGGCACGAGCGCCCGCCGCCTCTGGCGGCGGGGTGGGGCCGGCTTGGGAGCGGCCCGGCGCTCGGCCCGCTGCCTTTGCTGGCGCTGTCACGCGCACACCACGAGCGCGAAGCCGCAGCGGTGGCGGTGGCCGGCGTGGTTGCGAGCCTCGCCCTCGCCGTCGCGCTGACCGTCATGGTGGCGAGCTTTCGCGACGGCGTTGCGCGCTGGCTTGACCAGGTGCTGCCCGCCGACCTGTACTTGCGCAGCGCCTCGCAAAGCAGCGCAGCCGATCAGGCGTACCTGTCGCCGGCGTTCGTCAACGCCGTGCAAACGCTGCCGGGGGTGGCACGCGTTGAAGCCGCGCGCACGCGCCCGCTGAACTTCGTCGCCGATCAGCCAGCCGTGGTGCTGATTGCACGAGCGCTGAGTGATCCGGCGGCCTCGCTGCCCTTGCTCGACCTGCCGCTGCCATCGTCGAGCCTGCCCGGTGTCTTTGTCAGCGAAGCCATGCAGCGCCTGTACGACGCGCAGCCGGGCACGGAACTGACGTTGCCCCTTGGCGAAACACAGTTGCGCGTCACCGTGCGCGGCGTCTGGCGCGACTACGCGCGCCAGTTCGGCGCCATCGTCATCGACAGCGCCGACTACCGCCGCGCCACAGGAGACGAGCGCCTGAACGATCTGTCGCTGTGGCTCGCGCCCGGTGCGCAGGTCGAAGACGTGCAGCAAGCGCTGAGAAAGCTCGGTGGTGATGCCGCCCTGTTCGACATGGCCTCGGCGACGCAGTTGCGCACGATGTCGCTGGCCATCTTCGACCGCAGCTTTGCCGTCACACGCTGGCTGCAGGTGGTCGCGATTGCGATCGGCTTGGCCGGCATCGCGGCGAGTTTTTCAGCGCAGGCGCTGGCGCGGCGGCGCGAGTTCGGTTTGCTGGCGCATCTGGGGTTCACGCGGCGGCAGATCGTCACCCTCGTCGCCGCCGAAGGCCTGACGTGGACTGCGGCGGGTGCGCTGATGGGCCTGACGCTCGGCCTCGTAGTGGCGGTGGTGCTGGTGCACGTGATCAACCCACAAAGCTTTCACTGGACGATGGAGCTGCTGGTGCCGTGGGCACGCGTCGGCGCCTTGCTGTTGGGCGTGCTCGTGGCCGGCAGCGTGACGGCGGCGCTGTCCGCACGCGCTGCGGCGGGCAGTGATGTCGTGGCCGCGGTGAAGGAAGACTGGTGAATAGCGCCCCCAAGCGGCCGAGTACGACCGCGGCCCCCCGAGGGGGCGTCGAAAACTTGGGAGCGGCCCGGCGTTTCCTGCCGCCTCGCCGCGCATTGCTGGCCTGGCTTGCTGCAGGCGGCTTGCCGCTCCAAGCCAACGCCGACCAGGCAACACCCCGCACGCTGCTGTTCCCGCGTGATCACGGCACACACAACGATTTCGGCATTGAGTGGTGGTACGCCACCGGCTGGCTGCAACGTGACAACGCCGCCAGCGACACACCCGCCTTCGGCTTCCAGCTGACCTTCTTCCGCTCACGCACCGGCGTTGCGCAGCAGATCGAGAGCCGCTTTGCGGCGCGGCACCTGCTGTTCGCACACGCCGCGTTAAGCGACGTCGCGGCCAAGCGCCTGGTCCACGCCGAGCGCATCGCACGCTGGAACGGCGACGCAAAAGCACCCAACGCCGCGGCGGCTGAAGCCGACACCCGTGTGCACATCGGCGCCTGGCGCTTCGCGCGCGAAGGCGCGCGTTCCGAAACCACACTCGAACGCGCACGCTACGCGGCCCAGCTCGGCGACAGCGCTGCCGGTTTCGCCTTCGACCTGTCGCTCACACCGACCCAGCCGCTGCTGCTGCAAGGCGAGCAGGGCTTCAGCCGCAAGGGGCCGGAGCCGCACAACGCGAGCCATTACTACAGCCAGGTCCAGCTCAACGTGCAGGGCCAGTTGTCACTCGCCACACGAGAGCGCTTTCCCGTGCGCGGACGCGCCTGGCTCGACCACGAATGGAGCAGCTCCTTGCTGCCCGACGGCGCCGTCGGCTGGGACTGGATCGGCATCAACCTCGACGACGGCGGCGCGCTGACTGCGTTTCGCCTGCGCGATGCGCGCGGTGCGGCCGTCTGGTCCGGCGGCAGCCACCGCAGCCGCGACGGAGCGCTGCGCATTTTCAGCAATGGTGAAGCCGTGTTCGAGCCGCTGCAGACCTGGACCAGCGCCGCCACGCGCGCCACCTACCCGGTGCGCTGGCGCCTGCGCTGCCCGGCCGGCGAGTTCGAGGTTCAGGCGCTGTTCGAAGCGCAAGAGCTCGATGGCCGCAACAGCACCGGCTCGGTGTATTGGGAAGGCCTGTCGGCATTGAAGCGCACGCAAGACGGCGCTCGCGTCGGCTGGGGCTATCTGGAGATGACCGGCTACGCCGCGCCGCTGCGTTTTTAGCTAGCGGACGCCGGACCGGCCCCACGGCAGCTCGGCGCTGCTCGAAAGATCGAACGTCTCCACCATTGTCGGCGTGCGCACGCAATTGCGGCCGGCGTCCTTGGCGGTGTACAGGGCGCGGTCGGCATCGGCAATGAGGGCGCCCACCGTGTCGTGCGAGATGCCGAGCGTGGCCACGCCGAGGCTGACCGTCGTGCTGATCTGCTGGCCGCGCCACTCGAGCTTGATCGCAGCCACGCGCTCGCGGATGCGTTCGGCCACGTCGAGCGCACCGAGCACATCGGTGTGCGGCAGGAAGACGATGAATTCTTCGCCGCCAAAGCGGCCGAGGAAGTCGGCGTGGCGCAGCGTTTCGGCAGCGGCGCGCGCGATCTCGCGCAGCATCAGATCACCGGCCAGGTGGCCGTGCAGATCGTTGACGCGCTTGAAGTGATCGACATCGAGCATCACCATCGCCGCGCCCATGTCGTAGCGGCGGCAGCGTGCCCATTCACGCTCGGCCAGCACGAGGAATTGGCGGCGGTTGTAGATGCCGGTGAGCTCGTCGCGCGTGGCCAGCACGTCGAGTTGCACGCGCGCGGCTTCGAGGTCGGCGAGCATGTGCATCAGCGGCCAGACCGCGGCGCACACGAGGCCGGCCTCGGCGATCAACACCGCCAGCGCCAGCGCCCAATTCACCGGCGCGCCTGCCAACCACAGCCCGCCCTGGCTGGCCAGCAGCGCCAGTACGGCGGCCATGGCGGCCACCGTGCTCGTCACACGCCACGGCCCCTGGCGCAGCACCTGACGGCGCAGGCGGAGCCAGCGGCGGGAGGAGCGTGATGGGGTGGCCATATGGAGTGGAAGGAGTGTCCGACGAAGCATTCGACCACAGGCGGACGCGACTTCACAGCGCGGCATGGTGTCCTCCGCCAGAGCACGGGGGGCCGCGCTGCAACGGCGTTACGCCGACCGCCTTGACGGCCTCTCTGGGAGCTACTAATGTGATATCACTTTGAAATTCATGAACTGATGGCCAGCCTCGGCAAGAAGAGTTTCCTGCTGCGCATCGACCCCGAGCTGTGGGCCGAGATCGAGCGTTTGGCGACGCAGGAGTTGCGCAGCACCAACGCGCAAGTCGAGTACCTGCTGCGCGAGGCCTTGGGCAAGCGCGGGCGCAAGGCGCCGCCGGACACCGCCGAGCGCGACGCAACGAAACCGCAGAAATAGCCTCGCCGATAGACTGCCCGCTGTGGCAGACAAAAAATCCAACGAACGGGCCAAGGCCGACAGCCCGCGCTCCCTCTCCGGCCTCGGGCCCTTCCTGCGACCGTACAAGTTGCAGATCGGACTGGCCGCCCTCTTTCTCTTCATGGCGGCGGCGAGCACGCTGGTGCTGCCGGTTGCGCTGAAATCCTTGATCGACAGTGGTCTGATTTCGGCTGACCCCGGCGCCCGCGTGTTGGCGTTGCGCGGACACTTTCTTGCGTTGTTCGCTGTCGGCGCCGCGCTCGGCCTGTTCTCGGCGCTGCGCTTCTACATGGTGAGCTGGCTCGGCGAACGCGTGACCGCCGATCTGCGCAATGCCGTCTATGCGCATGTCGTCGAACAGAGCCCCGAGTTCTTCGAGACGACGCAGACCGGCGAGGTGCTGTCGCGCCTTACCACCGACACGACGCTGGTGCAAACCGTCGTCGGTTCGAGCTTGAGCATGGGCCTGCGCAACACGGTCATGGGCATCGGCGCATTGGGCATGCTTGTCATCACCAACCCCTACGTAATGACGCAGGTGCTCGGCATCCTCGTCCTCGTCGTGCTGCCGAGCCTGTACTTCGGCAAACGCGTGCGCAAGCTCTCGCGCGCCAGCCAGGACCGTGTGGCCGACACCAGTGCGATCGCGGCCGAAGTGCTGAATTCGATTCCGGTCGTGCAGAGCTACAACCAGCAGGGCCGCGAAGCGGCGCGCTTTGCCACCGCCAGCGAAGCCGCGTTCGACACCGCACGCAAACGCACCCGCATCCGCTCGATGCTGGTCGCCTTCATCATCACCGCGACTTTCGGCGCGCTGCTGTGGGGCCTGTACCAGGGTACGCAGGCGGTGATCCGCGGCGACATCAGCGCCGGGCATCTGGGCCAGACCGTCGTCTATGTGTTGATCTTCGTGTCGAGTGTGGCCGTGCTCAGCGAGGTCTATGGCGATCTGCTGCGCGCTGCGGGCGCGACGGAGCGCTTGATGGAACTGCTGGCCACACAGTCGCCGGTGGCCGACCCGCCCTCGCCCCGCGTGCTGCCGGCGGTGCAAGTCGGCTCCGCCGTGCAGTTGGCGCATGTGACGTTCAACTACCCATCACGCCCCCAGCACGCCTCCTTGCGCGACGTGAGCCTGGATGTGAAGCGCGGCGAAACCGTGGCCCTCGTCGGCCCCAGTGGCGCGGGAAAAAGCACCGTGCTGCAACTGCTGCTGCGCTACTACGACGCGCAGCAGGGAAGCGTGACGATTGACGGCGTGCCGGTGCAGGAGGTGTCGCTGGCCGAGCTGCGGGCGCGTGTCGGCATCGTGCCGCAGGACAGCGTCGTCTTCTCGACCAGCGCGCTGGAGAACATCCGCTACGGCCGGCCCGGCGCCAGCGACGATGAAGTCAAGGCCGCGGCCAAAGCCGCCTTCGCGCACGAGTTCATCGAAGCCCTGCCCGAGGGCTACACCACCTTCCTCGGCGAGCGCGGCGTGCGACTGTCCGGCGGCCAGCGCCAGCGCATCGCGATTGCGCGCGCAATGCTGAAGAATCCGCCGCTGCTGCTGCTCGACGAAGCCACCAGCGCGCTCGACGCCGAGAGCGAACGCATGGTGCAAGCCGCCCTCGATGCCGCGATGCGTGGCCGCACGACGATCGTCGTCGCGCACCGCCTGGCCACCGTGCTGCGCGCCGACCGCATCGTCGTGCTCGACCACGGGCGCGTGGTCGAGACCGGCACGCATGCCGAGCTGGTGGCGCTGGGGGGGCTGTACGCGCGGCTGGCGGCGATGCAGTTCGATCTGGACTCGACGCAGCCGGCGGCGGCGATTGGATAATCCGACCATCGTGGATTCCAAGTCGCGCGTCACCCCTTCCGTTCGGGCCGATCCTTCGATACCTCAAGACAGGGAATGTCCTGCGGGCGTATCGAAGCCGATCGAGCACGCCACACCCGTTCGGGCTGAGCTTGTCGAAGCCCCTTGCGAACCCATCGACAAGGTAAGGAACTGGAAGCGCTGGAATGCAGACAACGCGGAGGCTATCGCCCACTACAACGCGCGCATAGAGCGGGAAGGTCTGCCACTCGAGCGCTATCGCACCTTCATGCGCGCAGACCAAAAGTCCTGAGAAAGTTCACCTTGCAGCCGATCCGCTCCCCTATCCGCTCCCAGTACGAAGACTTCATGCGCCACGTGTTCGAGCACGGCGTGGACAAGGCCGACCGCACCGGCACCGGCACCAAGAGCGTGTTCGGTCACCAGATGCGCTTCGATCTCAGCGAAGGCTTCCCGTTGGTGACGACGAAGAAGGTGCACCTCAAGTCGATCATCCTCGAGCTGCTGTGGTTCCTGCGCGGCGATGGCAACGCCACCTGGCTGCAAGAGCGCGGCGTGACGATCTGGAACGAGTGGGCCAAACCTGATGGCGATCTCGGCCCGGTGTACGGCGTGCAGTGGCGCTCGTGGCCGACACCCGGCGGCGGCCACATCGACCAGATTGCCGAAGTGGTGAAGCAGTTGAAGACCAACCCCGACTCGCGCCGCATCATCGTCAGTGCGTGGAACGTGGCCGAGCTGCCCCAGATGGCGTTGATGCCGTGCCACGCGTTCTTCCAGTTCTACGTCGCCAACGGCAAGCTCTCCTGCCAGCTCTACCAGCGCAGCGCCGACATCTTTCTCGGCGTGCCGTTCAACATCGCCAGCTACGCACTGCTGACGCACATGCTGGCACAGCAATGCGACCTCGGCGTCGGCGACTTCATCTGGACCGGCGGTGACTGCCACATCTACAGCAACCACCATGAGCAGGTGGCGCTGCAGCTGTCACGCGAGCCGCGGGCGTATCCGACGCTTGTCATCAAGCGCCGGCCGGCGTCGATCTTCGACCACGAGTACGAGGACTTCGCGGTCGAAGGCTATGACCCGCATCCGGCGATCAAGGCGCCGGTGGCGGTTTGACTTCTGATTACGGCGCTCACTGAGCTACAGCGAAGCGTCTCCCCGTCAAGGTTCAGAGTCTCCACAGAACTAATGATCCAACATCAATGTAAACGCGTGATCTTCACCAATGGCCTTCAACACAGATATCCCAACGCTGTCGGGTTCGAATCTCACGGTTAACCTTGAAAACGGCGACTGCGTCTTCGTACTTGGTGCAAACGGCTCTGGTAAGTCAAGCTTGATGCACAAGTTCTACAGCAGTCACCCTACTCGCTCCCGCCGGATATCTGCTCACCGGCAGACATGGTTCTCCTCGAATGCCATCACACTTTCGCCGGAAGCAAAGAGGCAGACCGAGTCGCACATCAAGGGAGCAGACACAAGTCCTCAGGCTAGATGGAAGGACGACTACTCTGCACACCGGGCCAGCATCGCGATCTATGACTTGATCGACGCCGAGAACGTGCGCGCTCGCTCTATAGCAGCTGCGGTGGATTCACGAGACATCGCTCTGGCCCAACAGCTGTCCGACAAAGACGCCCCGCTCAAGGTCATCAACGAATTGCTCCGTTTGTCGAATATTCCGATTGAGGTGTCGGTGCATGAGAACGAGCAAGTGATGGCAAGTCGCCTTGGAAGTCCCAAATACAGCGTAGCTGAGCTGTCTGATGGAGAGCGGAATGCGTTGCTCATCGCCGCCAATGTGCTCACGGTTCCGCCAGAAACTCTTCTGCTGATTGACGAACCAGAGCGCCATCTGCACAGAGCAATCATCTCGCCGCTGCTGACGTTGCTCTTTGCGAGACGCCAAGACTGCGCATTTGTCGTGTCGACGCATGACGTGACACTGCCGCTCGACAACCCAAAAGCAAGGACGCTCTTGGTGCGCGCCTGTACGTACGCGGGCGCCTCAGCGAGCAATTGGGATGTCGACCTCATTGGCAATACTGAACAACTGGACGAATCGCTCAAGCGTGACATCTTCGGAGCACGGCGAAGAGTGCTTTTTGTAGAAGGCGACAGCGCAAGCCTTGATGCACCGCTTTATGCGTTGGTGTTTCCGAACACGTCTGTTGTGCCCAAGATTGGGTGCCGAGACGTCATAAATGCAGTGACCGGAGTTCGCGGGGCGGCAGATCTCCACTGGGTTCGTGCTTTCGGATTGATTGACAATGACAACCGATCGGCTGAAGACGTGGATCACCTCAAACAACAAGGTGTGTATGCGCTCTCTGTCTTTGCGGTTGAGTCTGTTTACTACCACCCTGAGGTTCAGCGTCGCGTTGTCGAGCGACACGCGGCAGTGACCGGGCGGGACCCAGCTCTCTTGCTCAAGGACGCAAGTGATCGAGCAATCGACGCCATCCGTGCGCACGTGCAGCGACTGAGCGAGCGCATAGTCGAACGGAAGGTGCGCGATCAGATCGAGAAGCAGCTCCCCACAAGCAACAGCATTTCTAGTGCAACGCCGGTCAGCATCAATATCGATGTTGGAGTCGAAGTCTCGAAAGAGACGGTGGAGCTGACCACGATCCTTGACAAGCGTGACCTTCACGCTGCGATCTGTCGGTACCCAGTCCGCGAGACGCAGGCGCTTTCCGAGATAGCACGACGTCTTGGCTTCCAGGGGCGCGAACAGTACGAATCGTCTGTGCGAAAGCTACTGCTGGATGACTCCTCCGCCCTTGGGTTTGTCCGAAGCCTCTTTGCCGCACTTGCGACCGAGCTGCCTGAAGTCGCATGACCGTATTCGCGATCCTCGTCGCTGGCCCCTACCGCTCTGGCACCCACGACGACCCGGTGCTGATTGCCAAGAACGTCGAGGCAATGACCGAGGCTTCGCTCGCCCTCTTCCGCGCCGGCCACTTGCCGGTGATGGGCGAGTGGTTCGCGCTGCCGCTGATCGAGCAAGCGGGCTCGAAGGTCATCGGGGATGCTCCATTCAATCAAATCTTCCACCCGATCTCGCGCCGGCTCGTCGCCAAGTGCGATGCCTGCCTGCGCATCGGCGGCGCGTCGGTGGGCGCCGACGAGATGGTGGCGATCACACGCAGCCAGGGCAAGCCGGTGTCCTTCTCGCTCGGCGAGGTGCCGCCGCCATGAGCCAATTCGAAACCGAATTCCTCGACAACTACCTCAAACTCGGCCTCGGCTCGATGCCGAAGACGGACATCGACGCACTGGTGATGTTCCTGCTCGACAAGCACGGCCTTCGCAGCTCGGGGCCGCTCGCGCGTTTGAGCAATCAACAAGCGAGCGAGTTGTTGAAGACGCCCGTGGCCCGCATCAAAAAGCTGCGCTACGAGGCAGCGCTGAAGTTCGGCGGACGCGCCGAAGACCAGGCGATGGGCCGGCTGCTCGCGGCGCTGGCCAACGCCACGATCGAGATGCAGGGCGACAAGATCTGTCTGATCGTCGAAGACACGCTGGCCAAGAACTGGCTGCAGGGGCAGTTGAAGGCGCACCAGCAGATCTTCGACCACCCGTTTTCCGCAGAGATCGTGCGCGTCTCGGCCGACGGTTTGTTCCGCGTGCTCGACAGCACCTTCGACAAGACCGAGCTCGCGGCCTTCAAGGAAGGCTACGCGCGCGCCAGGCAGGCGAAGACGGCCGCGGAGCGAGCGAAGCTGTTCAAGTCGGTGGCGACGAAGTTTGCCGAAGACGCCGCGAAATCTGCTGGTGCCGCCGTGCTGGCGATCGTCAAGGAACAGCTCGGCATCGCCTGAGCACTCATGCCATAGGGATCGACTTCGCGGCATCGCGCCGCTACGGTGCGGCGCATTGCATCTTTCGGAGTGACGCCATGTTCCCCTGGCTCTGGATCTTCGCGCCGCAGGTTCACTTTCCGTGGAGCGGCAGCGTCGCGCAGCAGATTGCGCCGGACACGGATTGGTTTTTCGGCAGCATCCGGCCGGGCACCGGCGATGCGCGCATCGAGCAGCAGGCGTTCGCCGTGGCCTCGTACGGCAAGCAGTTGGGGCTGATCACCGACGTGCTGCTAGAGCTTGCTGCGCAGTCGCCGAACGCCTCGGCTGCGGCGCAAGACGGGGTCGCCAGGCTGCAGACGATCCGCGCCGAAATCGAGCACATCAAGGGCGCCGAGTACGAGCGCGTTGCCCAGTCGCTGGCCGAGCAGGTGCGCGCCGTGCAGCAACGCGGCGGCGCCCAGGCTCGGGCGCTGACCGCGCAGTTGCGGCCGCTGCTGGGCAACGGCAGCGCGTAGCATGCCTCGCATGCACCGCTGCGTCGCCACCACCGCCCACGTTGTGCGATGAGCACGCGGCGCGATCTGCAGCGACGCGCGGCCATCGCCTTCGGCATCGGCGTCATCGCGCTCGTCTTCCTGCTTGAAACCGCCGTCGCCCACCGCCGACTGCCGAGCGCGGCCTCGCCCTGGGTGTGGGCGGCGCTGGGCATCGTCGCTGCCGTCGCCTTCGGGCGTGGCATGTGGCTGCGCGTGCAGGCAAGATCGGCGCCCGACTGAGCCGGTGTGAGCGCGCTGGCGCGCGTCTTGCAATTTGGCCGGCCATGCCGGCCAACCCGAAGAACCCTGCTGCTGCGAAACGCCTCGCCGTCCTGATCGTCACCGACCCGGAGTCGGAGCGCTCGGACGATGCGCATGTGCTCGCCCAGGCCTTGACCGACGCCGGCTCGCTGGTGCTCGGCGTGCGCGCGGGCGATGCCACGCTGCCCGAAGCGGTGGCGCAGTTGAAGCCCGACGTGGTCGTCGTGCGCAGCGATGCCAGCGTGCGCGATGTGCTGGAGCACATTGCCGTGGCCACACAGCATGCGCGGCGGCCGATCGCGCTGTTCACCAACAGCGACGACCGGCCGACGATGCGCGAGGCGCTCGGCGCCGGCGTCTCGGCCTATGTCGTGCGCGGGGCCAACCGCGAGCGCGTGCAATCGGTGATCGACGTCGCCGTCGAGCGCTTCGCGGCCGAAGAAGCGCTGCGTGCCGAGCTGGCGAGCGCGAAGACCGAACTCGCCGACCGCAAACTGATCGACCGCGCGAAACGCCTGCTGATGAGCAAGAAGGGCCTGCCCGAGCCCGAAGCGCACCACTTCCTTCAAGACTTGGCGATGCACAAGGGCATCCGCCTGCGCGATGCGGCCGAGCGTGTGATCGATCTCGAGTCGCTGCTCGGCTGAGCCGTGATCTAACCAATTTGGTGCAGTGCAGCACCAAAGCGGGCTCGAAACGCGCCGAAAGGACTTCCACGCCCGGCGCATCGTGCTGGCACAGCACTTGCGATTAACCATTCAACCGTTGCGGCAACGAAGCCGCGGTGGTTTTTCAGGGTTGAGTCAGGGGCAATGTGGCCCACCGAGCCTCAGGGCTCGGTGGGCCTTTTTTCTTTCCGCCAGGAGCAGCAGTCATGGACCAGACCAAGGATACGAACATGAGCCGTCGCAATGTGGTTCGCGCCGCGGCCGTCGCCAGCGCGGGCCTCGTCATCGATCCCGCGCTGCGCGCCGTGGCCTACGCGCAAGGCAGCGACAAGCCGGAGAAGGAAGAGGTTCGCATCGGCTTCATTCCGCTCACCGATTGCGCGAGCGTCGTCATGGCAAGCGTGCTCGGCTTCGACAAGAAGTACGGTGTGAAGATCGTCGCCACCAAGGAAGCCTCGTGGGCCGGCGTGCGCGACAAGCTCGTCAACGGCGAACTCGACATGGCGCATGTGCTGTGGGGCCTCGTCTACGGCGTGCACATGGGTGTGGGCGGGCCGAAGAAGGACATGGCGATCCTGATGAACCTGAACCACAACGGCCAGGCCATCACGCTGTCGAAGAAGCTGGCTGACAAGGGCGCCAAGGACGGCGCTTCACTCGCCAAGGTGATGGCCGCGGAGAAGCGCGAATACACCTTCGCCCAGACCTTCCCCACCGGCACGCATGCGATGTGGCTGTACTACTGGCTGGCCTCGGCGGGCATCAACCCGATGAAGGACGCCAAGGTCATCACCGTGCCGCCGCCGCAGATGGTGGCCAACATGCGCGTCGGCAACATGGACGGCTACTGCGTCGGCGAGCCGTGGAACCACCGCGCCATCATCGACGGCATCGGCGTCACCGCGTCGACGACGCAGGACATCTGGCGCGACCACCCGGAGAAGGCGCTCGGCACCACCGGCGAGTTCGTCAAGAAGTACCCGAACACCTCGCGTGCGGTGGTGATGGCCATCCTCGAAGCCGGGCGCTGGATCGACGCCAACCTGTCGAACAAGAACAAGATGGCCGAGACCGTGGCCGACAAGTCGTACGTCAACACCAGCGTCGATGCGATCAACCAGCGCATCCTCGGCCGCTACCAGGACGGCATGGGCAAGACGTGGGACGACCCGCACCACATGAAGTTCTTCAACGACGGCGCCGTCAACTACCCGTACCTGTCCGACGGCATGTGGTTCCTGACACAGCACAAGCGCTGGGGTTTGTTGAAGGACCATCCGGATTACCTCGCCGTGGCCAAGTCGATCAACCAGACGGCGCTGTACAAGCAGGCCGCGAGCGCGATGAAGGTCAACCTACCGGCGAGCGACCTGCGCAGCAGCAAGATGATCGACGGCGTGGTCTGGGACGGCAAGGAGCCGGCCAAGTACGCCGATTCGTTCAAGGTGCGCGCGAGCGCGGCATAAGGAGCGTGTAATGGTCAGTGCCGTCTTTCACTCGCCGCTGGAAGCGTCGCAGGAACTCGCCAAGGAGAAGGCGCTCGCCGCCCCCTCCGTTCGAACTGAGGTATCGAAGCTCGCTGCGAGCCCTTCGACACCTCAGGGCGAACGGAAACCGTCGTTCGACTGGCGCGAACTCTGGCTCAAGGTGCTGCCGCCCGTGATCGGCTTCGGCCTGATCGTCGGCCTGTGGGCGCTGTTCACCGTCAACAGCACGACGTTCCCGACGCCGGCCGCCACGTTCGACGCGGCGGTCAAGCTGTTCGCCGATCCGTTCTACCGCAAGGGCCCCAACGACCAGGGCATCGGCTGGAACGTGCTGTATTCGCTCGAGCGCGTCGGCGTGGGTTTCGGCCTGGCGGCGCTCGTCGGTATTCCGCTCGGCTTCATCATCGGCCGCTTCGCCTTCTTCAACCGCATGGCGTCGCCGCTGATCAGCCTGTTGAAGCCGGTGTCGCCGCTGGCCTGGCTGCCGATCGGCCTGCTCGTCTTCAAGAGCGCGAACCCGGCCGCGATCTGGACCATCTTCATCTGCTCGATCTGGCCGATGCTGATCAACACCGCCGTCGGCGTGCAGCGCGTGCCGCAGGACTATCTGAATGTTGCGCGCGTGCTCGCGCTGTCGGAATGGAAGATAGCCACGCGCATCTTGCTGCCTGCAGTGATGCCCTATCTGCTGACCGGCGTGCGCCTGTCAGTCGGCACGGCGTGGCTGGTGATCGTCGCCGCCGAGATGCTGACCGGCGGCGTCGGCATCGGCTTCTGGGTCTGGGACGAGTGGAACAACCTGAACGTCGCCCACATCATCATCGCCATCTTCGTCATCGGCTTTGTCGGGCTGCTGCTCGAATGGCTGCTGACCTCGGTCGCGCGCCGCTTCGAATATTCGTAAGTACAGCCTGAGGAGCGAGCGATGAACCTGAAGAACACCACCAAACCCATGCTGCAGATCAGCGACGTGGGCATGACCTTCACCACCAAGCGCGGGCCCTTCGTCGCGCTGCGCGACATCAACCTCGACGTCAAGCGCGGCGAGTTCGTCGCCCTGATCGGCCACTCCGGCTGCGGCAAGAGCACCCTGCTGAATCTGGTCGCGGGGTTGACGGAGCCCACCGCCGGCCACCTGCTGCTCGACGATCGCGAGCTGAGGGGCCCAGGCCCGGACCGCGGTGTCGTCTTCCAGAACCACTCGCTGTTGCCCTGGCTGTCCTGCCACGACAACGTGCACCTCGCGGTCGAGCGCGTCTTCGGCGCCACCGAATCGAAGGACCAGTTGCGCGAGCGCTCGATGGCCGCGCTGGAACTCGTCGGCATGACCCACGCCGTGGCCAAGCGCCCACACGAGATCTCCGGCGGCATGAAGCAGCGCGTGGGCATCGCACGCGCACTGGCGATGGAGCCGAAGATGCTGCTGATGGACGAGCCCTTCGGCGCGCTCGACGCGCTGACGCGCGCCAAGCTGCAGGACGAGCTGATGAAGATCGTCGTCACGACAGGAGCGACGGTGATGATGGTCACGCACGATGTCGATGAAGCCGTGCTGCTGTCCGACCGCATCGTGATGATGACCAACGGCCCTGCGGCGACGATCGGTGAGGTGCTGCGCGTGGACCTGCCGCGGCCGCGCAACCGCGTCGAGCTGGTCGAGGACCGGCACTACGTGCAGTTCCGCAAGGAAGTGATCGACTTCCTCTACACGCGGCACCAGCACGTGGAAAAAGCAGCATGAAAACCTTCATTCGCGTCGTCGAGGTCTGGGTGCCGGACGCCGAAGCATCGCTGCTCGAATTCGGCGGCGGCCTGTACGGCAGCGCCGCGCGCTTCGGCATGGCCAGCCGCTCGATGTGTTTCGGCCGCGGCGAGGGACTGCCCGGCCGCGCCTGGGACGAAGGCCGGCCGATCGTGCTCACGGAACTCGACCCGTCGGTATTCCGCCGCACCGAGCAGGCCCGTGCCGAAGGCCTGACCTGCGGCATAGCGTTGCCGGTCTTCGCAGGCGATGTGCTCAAGGCCGTGTTCGTCATGTTCTGCGGCGACGATGCCGAGCATGCCGGTGCGATCGAACTCTGGCGCAACGACCCGAAAGAGTCGCGCGAGATGACGCTCGACGATGGCTACTACGGCACCACCGCCGACGCCTTCGAATTCATGTCGCGCCGCACCAGCTTCCACAAGGGCATCGGTCTGCCCGGCATGGCGTGGGAAGCCGGCGCACCGGTGTTCCTGCCGGACCTCGGCAAGAGCGGACGCTTCCTGCGCGCCGACAGTGCGATCAAGGTCGGCATCAACCGCGGCTTCGCCTTCCCCATCGCCAACCACGGCGACGACAACTACGTGCTGGCCTTCCTGTCGGCACTGGCGACGCCGCTGGTGCGCCGGCTCGAGGTCTGGTCGCCGGCAGGCAGCGACGGCGCGCTGTATCTGAGCGAAGGCTTCTGCGAAACGCAGGGGCTGCTGCAAGCATCGACCGATGCGGCAATCACGCCGGGCCAGGGCGTCGTCGGCCGCGCTTTCGCTACGGCGGTGCCGATGGTCACCGAGCGCGCGGCCGATGAGCCCGGCCCGGTGGCAACAACCGGCTGGACCTCGGTGGCAGCGCTGCCGGTGCTGCGCCAGGGACGCGTCACGGCGGTTGTGGCTTGGTACTTCTGAGGACGGAAGCAAGATGAAAAAGATGAAGCTGGTGATGGTCGGCAACGGCATGGCCGGCGTGCGCACGCTCGAAGAGCTGATCAAGATCGCGCCCGAGCTCTACGACATCACGGTGTTCGGCGCCGAGCCGCACCCGAACTACAACCGCATCCTGTTGTCGCCCGTGCTCGCCGGCGAGCAGACGATCGACGAGATCATCCTCAACCCGCTGTCGTGGTACGACGAGAACAAGATCACCCTGCACAAGGGCAAGAAGGTGGTGAAGGTCGATCGCGTCAAGCGAGTCGTCATCGCCGAAGACGGCACCGAGGCGGAGTACGATCGCCTGCTGCTGTCCACCGGCTCGAATCCGTTCATCCTGCCGGTGCCCGGCAAGGACCTGAAGGGCGTCATCAGCTACCGCGACATCGCCGACACCGAAGCGATGATCGACGCGGCGAAGTCATACAAGAAGGCGGTCGTCATCGGCGGCGGCCTGCTCGGCCTCGAAGCCGCCAACGGCCTGATGCTGCGCGGCATGGACGTGACCGTGGTTCACGTGATGCCGTGGCTGATGGAGCGCCAGCTCGACGACACCGCCGGCAAGCTGCTGCAGAAATCGCTCGAAGCGCGCGGCATCCGCTTTGAGATCGGCGCCCACACCGAGGCGCTGATCCCGGACAAGGATGGGCGGGTGATGGCCATCCGCTTCAAGGATGGTCGCGAGCTGCCGGCCGATCTGCTGGTGATGGCGGTCGGCATCCGCCCCAACACAATGCTCGCCGAAGGCATGGGCTTGCACTGCAACCGCGGCATCGTCGTCAACGACACGTTGCAGACCACCACCGACCCGCGCATCTACGCGGTGGGCGAATGCGCGGCGCACCGCGGTATCGCCTACGGCCTGGTGGCGCCGCTGTTCGAGCAGGGCAAGGTCTGTGCGACGCACCTGGCGCAGTTCGGCATCGGGCGCTACAGCGGCTCGACGACGAGCACGAAGTTGAAGGTCACCGGCATTGACCTGTTCTCGGCCGGCAACTTCACTGGCGGCGAAGGCTGCGAAGAGATCGTGCTCAATGACCCCTGGGGTGGTGTCTACAAGAAGCTCGTCATCAAGGACGATAAGCTCGTTGGCGCCTGCCTGTATGGCGACACGGTGGACGGCTCGTGGTACTTCAAACTGATGCGCGAAGGCCGCAAGGTCAGCGACATCCGCGACAAGCTGATGTTCGGCGAGAACAACATCGGCGATGTCGGGCATGAAGGCAACACGCGCGCGGCGAGCATGGCCGACACGGACGAGGTCTGCGGTTGCAACGGCGTCAACAAGGGC
>JANOEG010000599.1:0-9553 GCA_031413095.1 Burkholderiales bacterium
ACGCTGTTCGAAAAGAACAGTCGCATTGGCGGTCTGCTGCGCTACGGCATCCCCGACTTCAAGATGGAGAAGACGCACATCGACCGCCGCGTCGCGCAGATGCAGGCCGAGGGTGTGGTCTTCCGCACCGGTGTGCTCGTCGGCGCGATGCCGAAAGACAGCAAGGTCACCAACGACGCCACTGAGACAATCTCGCCTGAGCAGTTGAAGGCCGAGTTCGACGCCGTGCTGCTCACCGGCGGCGCGGAGCAGTCACGCGATCTGCCGGTGCCCGGACGCGATCTCGACGGTGTGCACTACGCGATGGAGTTCCTGCCGCAGCAGAACAAGATCGTGGCCGGCGACAAGTTGAAGGGCCAGCTGCGCGCCGACGGCAAGCATGTCATCGTCATCGGCGGCGGCGACACCGGCAGCGACTGCGTCGGCACCAGCAACCGACACGGCGCGGCAAGCGTGACGCAGTTCGAGCTGATGCCGATGCCGCCCGAGCAGGAGAACAAACCGCTGGTCTGGCCCTATTGGCCGACAAAGCTGCGCACGAGCTCGAGCCACGAAGAGGGCTGCGATCGCGAGTTCGCGATCGCCACCAAGGAGTTCATCGGCAGCAAGGGCAAGCTGACGGCGTTGAAGACCGTGCGCGTCGAGTGGCAGAACGGCAAGATGGTCGAAGTGCCCGGCAGCGAAGAAGAACACAAGGCCGAGCTGGTGCTGCTGGCGATGGGCTTCACAGCACCGGTCGCCAGCGTGCTCGAGGCCTTCGGCGTCGACCGCGACAACCGCGGCAACGCCAAGGCCAGCACCGAGTTCATCGGCGGCTACAAGACCAACGCGGAAAAAGTCTTTGCTGCCGGCGACATGCGCCGCGGCCAAAGCCTCGTTGTCTGGGCGATCCGGGAGGGTCGGCAGGCGGCGCGGGCTGTCGATGAGTACCTGATGGGGATAAGCGACTTGCCGCGGTAATTCCTCACATAGCGCGCTGGCCCCGCGCTTGAAGCGACGCGCCGGCCTCCGCTCGTCGCGCTGCCCGATCCGCCTATCGGCGCCGATCCAGGGTGTGCATTCCTTCGCAGGCCAGTTTCGACGCGCTCCCTACGATCCGTTCCCATACACAAAGACGCGTTGGGAGCGATTGCATGAATGGTTGGAACGTCAAAGCCAGGGCTCTGCAAAGGCAGTGTGTTCGGGGTTTCACCCTGATAGAACTGATGATTGTGGTGGCCATCGTCGCCATCCTCGCGGCAGTTGCACTGCCGTCGTACCGCGACTACGTGCTGCGCGGGCAACTCACCGACGCACGCACGTTCCTTTCAACCACGGCGTCGCGCATGGAACAATTTTACCAGGACAACCGCAGCTACGCCAATGTAGGTGGTGCGTGCGGCGTGGCGATGCCGACGGCCAACGACACGCCGCACTTCACGTTCGCGTGCACGCTGACCAGCGCCAACCAGGCTTACGAGTTGACAGCCACAGGTGCCGGCTCGACCGCCAACTTCGTCTTCACAGTCAACCAACAGGGCAACCGAGCCACGACAGGCGTTCCCTCTGGTTGGACCACATCGACCGCCTGCTGGGTGACGCGCAAGGGCGGGGTCTGCTGATATGGCACGCCGCACACATGTCCGGGGCTTGTCCCTGATTGAGCTGATGGTCGTGCTCACCGTCATCGGCCTGATGCTGATGGTGGCCATCCCCGGCTTCGGCAACTGGATTCAGAACTCCCGCATCCGCAGCGTCGCGGAAGAAGTGCAGAACGGCTTGCGCCTGGCCCAGTCCGAAGCGGTCAACCGTAACCGGCGCGTCGCCTTCGTGCGCACCAACGCCACGCCGGCGCGCAATGCGGCGCCGGCGGCCAACGGCACCAACTGGTATGTGCAGGTGTTGCCCCTGGCGAGCGAAGTCGGCGACGCCACGTTCGACGCGACGTCGTACGTGCAAGGCGGCGCTTTCTCTGCGCAGAGCGGCGCGACGGTGGCTGGCCGCGAAGTGTTCTGCTTCAACTCGGTCGGCCGCGTCATCAACGACAACAACACCTTGCTGGGTGCGGATTGCGTTGCGCCCGCGGATGCGGCCAATCCCGAGGACCTCAACATCACGCTGGGCACCAACGACCGCTCGATGCGTGTCGAGCTCTTCCTTGGCGGCCGGGTGCGCATGTGCGACGTCAACGCCGCATCGGGTCAACCCAACGCCTGTACGCCATGAACAAGCTCTCCAACTGCTCACGGCGCTCAACTGTTCAGGGCGGCTTCACGCTGCTCGAGACCCTGGTCGCCATCGTCATCTTCTCGATCGGCTTGCTGGGCGTGGTCGGCCTGCAGGCGCGCTCGATCCAGTTCTCGGTCGACGGTGAGGACCGCAACCGCGCGGCGCTCATGGCCGACGGCATCGTCGCCACGATGTGGGGCAACAACATCCCGTCGGCCAGTCTCGACGCCGCCGCGCGCACCGCGCTGCAAACCGGCGCCACGGGCGGGCCGCAGAACGCGACCGCAGCCGTCGGTGCGCCCGATGCCGACGGCGTGATCGAGGTCCGCATCACCTGGCGTCCGCCCTCACGCCCCACGGCCGAGCCGGACAGCGCTTACACGACCAGAGTCTTCATTCCCGCACCATGAATACAACCAGTGCCCGAGATAACGTTGCGCCGCGGCAGGGCGAGCGCGGCATGTCGTTGATCGAGTTGATGATCGCGCTGCTCATCGCGTCGATCGTCACCTTGTCGATCTTCGCCGTGATGTCGACGTTCGAAGGCCGCAAGCGCACGACGACCTCGGTCAACGATGCCAACCAGGCCGGCAACTACGCACTGCATCTGCTGGACAAGCTGGTGCGCAGCGCCGGCTCGGGCTACGTGCAGGCCGGCCCGCCGCCCAATGCCGACAACACCGATCGCGTGGCGATTGCCTTCGGCTGCCGCCTGCTGGTGTCCAACGGCACTACCGTGCTGCCCCGCGGCAGCGCGCTGCCGGTGCCGTTCGAGAACGTCGACACGGGCACGGCCGGCTCTCTGCGCCTGGCCCCGGTGATCGTCGCGCCGTCGCAATCGCACGGCACGGGCTTCAACGGCGAGCGCTCCGATGTGCTGCTGGTGATGGCCGGCGCCGCCGGTTTCGGCGAGGTGCCGCTGACCCTGTCGGGCCCGATCGCGGCCAACAACATGCCGGTGGTCAGCGCCGTGTCGATCGCCCCCGGCGACCTGCTGCTGCTGGCGGACCAGCCCACGCCTGCCGATGTCGAAGATTGCATGGTGCAGCAGGTGAGCAACACTTTCACGGCGGCGCCGATCGGGCTGACCGGCACCTACTCACCCACGACCGTGGCCGGCGTTTCGCGTGCGATCTACGACGATAAGTCGGTCGCCATGAAGCTCGGTCATCCGACCAACAACCCACCCAATTTCGTTGCCATCGGCGTCGGCGACAACACTACGCTGATGAGCTACGACCTGCTCCAGGCACGGACCCCCGCGCTGCAGGCGATGGCCGAAAACGTCTTTGAACTGCATGCGGTCTACGGTGTGGACAGCGACGACGACGGCAGCGTCAACAGCTGGGTCGATCCGCGCACGAACACCGGCGCGTTCGCCGTGACGACCCTGATGAACGGCACGGCCGTGTCGGCCGAGCACATCGCACAGATCAAGGCCATCCGCGTCGCGCTGATCCTGCGCTCCAACCTGCAGGAAAAGGCGGCCGACGCCACCGCGAACCCGTTCACGCCGGCCTCATTCACCTTGTTCCAGTCCGTGGGCCTCGACCGGCTGCGAAACCTGACTGCCAACGAGCAGCGTTTCCGCTACCGCGTCATCGAGGCCACCATCCCCGTGCGCAATGCGCTGCTGGCGCCGAGCTTCTGATCATGCACATCCGACACAACGCCATCGGCGCGCGCAGCGCTCAGACTCCCCGCCGCGCCGGCCAGCGCGGCGTGACCCTTGTCATCGCGCTGATCGCGCTGACGATTCTCACTTTGGGCGCAGTGGCCATGACACGTTCTTCGGACGTGTCGCTGCGAATGGCCGGCAACCTCGCCTTCAAGCGCGATCTGGTCAACCAGGGGGAGCGCGCGATCGCAACCGCCTTGGCCGAACTCAACGCGGGCGGTCTTGTCGCCGAGAGCACGCGCGATGCCAATCGCGTGGCCAGCAACTACTCGGCGACGCTGCTGGGCTCGTCGGCACAGGGCATCCCCAACGTGCTGCTGAGCGACGCCGCCTTCACCGCCGCTGGCTTTTCCCACGCGGATATCACCGACGCCTCGACCGGCGTGACGGTGCGCTACGTGATTGACCGGCAGTGCACCAGCGCCGGAACCTACGACATTGCGGCCTGCCAGGCCGTGACGGCCAAGCCGCCGCCGAAGAGCTGCGACGGAATCAACTGCGACGTGACCACCGGCGCCGTCACCCGCCCTGTGTATCGCATCAGCGTGCGCATCACCGGGCCCCGCGGCAACCAGACCTACACGCAGACCACGGTGGCACTGTGAACCAGCGCACGCCGAGCGGCCGCCAAAGACAACCAGGGAGGAGCGCCATGCGCCTGAATACCATCACGAATAGCCTGAAACGCGTGCTCGGCAGGGTGCTGCTGGGCGGCCTCATGGCCAGCGCTCTGGTGCACGCCGCCGGCGCAGTGACGCTGGCCGACCGGCCACTGTTCTCCACCACCAACGTGCCGGGCAACCTGATGCTGGCGCTGTCGGTGGAGTGGCCGACGGCAAACACGCCTGCCTACCTGAGCACGACGGCGTACGCCACGGCTGGCGGCTACCTCGGCTACTTCGACACGGCCAAGTGCTATCGCTACGTCTACAACGCCACCACGCCCGCTGAAAGCTATTTCGCGCCGACGGGCCTGGCGACCGCCGGCACCTGTGTGAGCGCCGTCGGCGCCGCTCGTTGGAGCGGCAACTACCTGAACTGGGCGGCGATGCAGTCGCTCGACGTCTTCCGCTGGGCGCTGACCGGCGGTGACCGCGTCGTCGACACCACCACCGAGACGCAGATCGAGAAGACCCGGCACTCCGGCCAGGGCGGGCGCGACAACCTGTACCCGGACAAGACGCTCGTCGCCGGCGTCACGGGAGCCACGCCGTTCCTCTGGCCCGGTGTGGTCAGCCGCGTGCACGGCCTGGGCACGGCGATGTACTTCTCTGATCGCCCGCAAGTGAGCTGCACCTTCAACACGAATGGCAGCCGCAACACCACGTTCAACTGCACGAACAATGTCGGCAGCAACCTGAGCTGCACCACCGGCAACAACAATCCGGGCAGCGGCGGCACTTCGAACTGCAACGCTGCGGCGGTCAATCCCACGCGGGCGATCGCGTGCAGCGCGACGCGCAACGGCGGCGCGGGCAACACCTACACCTACGCCTGTGCCGTAACGGCCGCCGGTGCGGCGCAAGCTTGCAATGCGGTGGCAAACTATGCCGCCGGTGCCGCCGCCGCCAACTGCGCGCCGGCACAGGTGGTGGCTGACTACGACGGCAACCACGCACCGGTCGCCGGCACCTTCTATCGTGTCTACATGCGCGTGCGCGCCTGTGACAGCGCCATCGGCGTCGAGAGCAACTGCACCCAGTACGGCACCAACTACAAGCCCGAAGGCCTGATGCAGCAGTACGCGATGCAACTGCGCTACGGCGCGTTCGGCTACCTCAATGACAACAGTGGCGCGCGCGACGGTGGCGTTCTTCGCGCCCGCATGAAGAGCATCGGGCCTGACGTGCCGGTGCCCGGCTCCGCATCCATCGCCAACACCAGCGCCGAGTGGAGCTCGACCACGGGCATCCTGAGTGTCAATCCCGACACTGCCGACGCCACCGCCACCTCGACCGATGCCGCCGACGCAGGCAACGCAGTGACGATCACCAACAGTGGCGTTGTCAACTACCTCAACCGCTTTGGCAAGGTCACCAACAACACGTACAAGAGTTTCGATCCGGTCAGCGAGATGTACTACGCCGCAACCCGCTACTTCCGCAACCTTGGCAATGTGCCTGCGTACTCCGACTTGACGGGTGGCGGAACCGACATCCCCCGCTGGCTCGACGGTTTCCCGGTGATCCGCAGCTGGAACGACCCGATCCAGTACAGCTGCCAGAAGAACTTCATCCTCGGCATCGGCGACGTGAACACCCACCGCGATCGCAACATCCCTGGCCGATCCTTTACCAGCACTGACGAACCGGTGATGCCGGACGAGGTTACTGCCGACAACACGGTCAACGCGACCACAGCCAACGATATGGTCGGCCAGATGGAAGGCATCGCCAACCTCGGCACCTTCACCTCGGGTCGCAACAACTCGTACTACATGGCCGGACTGGCCTACGACGCGCACACCAAGGACATCCGCAGCGATCTCGCGAACAGCCAGACCATCAGCACCTACTGGCTCGACGTGCGCGAGGGACAGACGTATCTGAGCAAGAACCAGTTCTGGCTGGCGGCCAAGTACGGTGGCTTCACCGTGCCGAGCGGCTTCGACCCTTATGCAGCGGCCAACGGCACCACCACGCTGTCGGCGGGCATGTGGACCACCACGGGCGAAACCGTGGGCGCCGACCCGCGCCCGGACAACTACTTCATCGCCTCGAACGCGCAGGCCCTGGTCACTGGCTTGAGGAATGCCTTTGCGCGCATCGTCGCCGAGAACTCGGCTGCAACCTCGACCGCGTTCTCGACCACGACCGCCAACACCACCCGTACCGGCACCGGCAGCTACGCCACCACCTACAACCCGCGCGGCTGGACGGGCGACGTGATCGGCTCGGAGCTGAGCTTCGACACCAATGGCGACCCGGTCCTCACCGGCCGCTGGAACGCCGCCTCGATTCTCGACGCGACGCTGTCGACCAACCGCAAGATCGTCACGTGCTGCACCTCCGGTGGAGCCGGCGTGCCGTTCCGCTACACCGACATGACGGCGACGGCGCTGGCGCCGAGGACCAACCTGGCCTCGTTCGGCGCGGTGCCGGGTGTTACCAGCCAGTCGGCGACCAACTACCTGTCGTACCTGCGCGGCGACCGCACGCAAGAGTTGGGCAATGGCGGGCCGTACCGCTCGCGCACCGATGTGTTAGGCGACATCGTCGGCTCGCGCGCCAATCCCGTGGGCAAACCGCAGTTCCCCTACGCCGACCAGTTCAACACCGGCTACGGCGCTTTCAGGAGCACCTACACCAACCGCAAGACGGTGGTGTACGTCGGCGCCAACGACGGCATGGTGCACGCCTTCGACGGCGCCATGACGGGCACGACCGCGGGCGCCGAACTGTTTGCCTTCGTGCCGAGCTTCGCCTACGGCGACAGCACCACCGCGCCGCTGCAGGGCCTGGCGTCGCTGGGCAACCCGAACTTCGTTCACCATTACCTCGTGGACGCCACGGCGCAGAACTTCGACGTCGACTTCAGGCGCACGAGTGGCGCGTCGGCAGGAGCACCCGACTGGCGCACCATCCTCGTCGGCGGTCTGGGCAAGGGCGGGCGCGGCTACTACGCTCTCGATGTGACGGACCCGACATCCTGGACCAGCGAGACAGCGGTGGCGGGCAAGGTGCTTTGGGAGTTCACCGACCCCGACATGGGCTACAGCTTTGGCGAGCCGCGCGTGGTCAAGACCGCCAAGTACGGCTGGACCGTGCTGCTCAGCTCGGGCTACAGCAACAACGACGGCAAGGCGTACCTGTTCCTCGTCAATCCCCGCACCGGCGCGCTGCTCGAGAAGATCGCCACGAGTGAAGGCACCACGACAGCGCCGCTCGACATGGCCCACATGGCGCTGTTCATCCCGTCGACACGCGACTACACCGTCGAGAGCATGTATGCGGGTGACCTGCAAGGCAACGTCTGGCGCTTCGACCTGCGCGGCACCGGCACTTACGCCGCGCCGACCAAGATCGCACGCCTGACCGATGCAGCGGGTAACGCGCAGCCCGTGACAACAGTGCCGCGTGTGGCGGTAGATGCGGCCTCCAGCAAGCGTTACGTCGCAGTCGCCACCGGCCGTCTGCTTGCCGACAGCGATATCAGCGACGCTCAACGTCAGACTATCTACGTGATCGCTGATGGCACGGCCACTGACGGCAGCTTCTTCACCACGGCCACGCTGCCCGGCAGTGCCAGCTTTCCGATCACGCGCAGTCAACTGAACAACAACGCCAACGCCCTGACGGGTATCGGCAGCGCGCCCACGAGCGCGATGGGTTGGTACTACGACCTTGATGTGGCGAGCAACGGCGTCGCCGAGCGCGTGACGGTCGATATGGACACGTACCAAGGCACTGTTGCCGCTGCGATCAACTTGCCCAACGGTGACGCGTGCAGCCCGGCCGGTAGCGGGCGGGTCGTTTCGCTGCGTTTGGCAGACGGCCGCACGACCCTCGTCACGACCGACGCCGTCACGGGGGTCACCACGTCCGTCGCAACGGTGAACTTCAGCACCGCGGTGACGAACCTGCAGTACTTCACCGTGGGCGGGCGCACCGATCTGCTCGTGGGCACGGGCACGGGCGGTGGCACCAGCGGAAGCAACGTTGGACCGGGCGGCGCGGGTGGGGCAGTGTCCCGCCTCCAGAACGAGGCCGCGGGCAGTACGCTGCGACGTCTGAACTGGCGTGAAGTCCAGACCGCCAACTGAAGGCCCAGCCAAAGCGGTGCACGCACCGTCGAAGCGCCGGGCGACGCTGATGGCACTGACGGCGGCCTGCGTTCTCGCGCATGCCGCCGTCCTCGACGGGTTGCCGCGCCTGCGCGTGACCCCAAGCCAGGATGTCGGGCAAGACAACGTCATGCGCTTGACGAACGTCAGCGTGGCGATGCCTGTGGCACCGCCACGCAATGCAGACCTACCCCGACACAACGCGCTCGACGAGGTGGCGTCGACAGCCCCGAAGCGCCACGCGAGCGCCGATGGTGCTGCACCGGCTCGCACGACCCGCGTCGCACCCGCCGGCGCAGTGCAGGAAGCGCCACCGTCCTCTCCCAGCGCAGCCATCGAGCACTTGCCCACCAGCGCGCTCGACGTGCCGCCGATGCCCCGCTCCGCACCCGACGAGCAATATGTTGAGCACGTGCACCACTCCGGTCTTCCGATCCAGGTTCGCCTGTACATCGACGCCAGCGGCGGCGTCACCGAGGCCAGCCTGCTCGGCGCGGCACCCGGCGACGAAGAGGCGGCGGAGCAGGTCATGGCGATGTTCCGCGGAACGGCGTTCTCTCCAGGGCGATTGCAGGGCCGCGAGGTGGCCTCATTCATCGATATCGAGCTGGTTCTCGAGCCGACACTGCCACCCCTCGGGCGTGTCTTTCGCCAGTAGGGGCGTCACCGACCGCAACTCTGGCGAAGGCCGCAGGCGCATGGGCCTGCGTGCGACAATCATTCTCAGAAAAACAGCCGCCGCGCTCCGGGCCTTCGCGCCTGCCATGCCGCTTGAAATCCGACGCTCTCATCGAGATCGACCATGTCACCTTCGGCTATGACGTCAGCCGCACGATCCTGGGTGACATTTCGTTGCGCTTCCTGCGCGGCAAGGTCACGTCGAT
>JANOEG010000600.1:0-2733 GCA_031413095.1 Burkholderiales bacterium
GTTTTATCTCTTAAAATTAATTTTCCGAAAATCACGATCCTCTACCAGGCTACGAGCGACGGGAAGGTTGCGAAATTCTGTCGCGGCCTGGGCTTCCAGGACGTGCTCGAGCTGGCGGCGGACCGCTGGTACGAGCTCGCACAGTCGCGCCCCCGCAAGCTGCTCACCGTCATCACCAAGAGCAACGCCCAGCGCCACGCGATGGTGATGTGGGACGAGATCGCGCTGCAGATCAGCAAGGAGTTCCCGGATGTGACCTGGGACAAGGAACTGGTCGATGCCTCGACGGCGCGCATGATCAACCGCCCAGCGTCGCTCGACACCATCGTCGCGACGAACCTGCATGCCGACATCCTCAGCGACTTGGCCGCGGCGCTGGCCGGCAGCCTGGGCATCGCGCCCACCGGCAACATCGACCCCGAGCGCCGCTACCCGTCGATGTTCGAGCCGATCCACGGCTCAGCCTTCGACATCATGGGCAAAGGCCTGGCGAATCCGGTCGGCACCTTCTGGTCCGTCGTCATGCTGCTCGAGCACCTGGGCGAGCATGACGCTGCGAAGCGTGTGATGACAGCCATCGAGCAGGTGACCGCGAACCCGGCGCTGCACACACGTGACCTCGGCGGCAATGCAACCACCGCGCAGGTCACGCAAGCTGTATGTGGACTGCTGTCTGCCGGCGCGAACCGCCTGGCCGCCTGAATTCAGAACTGGAGACAAGCATGACAAGCACCCGCCTCTTCAACTGCTGCCGCGTCGTTCAAGCCGTCGCCATCGCCCTCGCCCTCTCCTGCAGCAGCGTGATGGCACAAGCCACTTCGACAGGTTCAACGCAAGCCTGGCCCAACAAGCCGATCAGCCTCGTCGTGCCCTTCCCCGCTGGCGGCACCACCTACGTGCTGGCCCGTGCTTTGGCCGAGAAACTGACGCAGAGCCTGGGTCAGACCGTGATCGTCGAGAGCAAGCCCGGCGCCGGCGCCACGCTCGGCGCCGACTTCGTGGCCAAGGCCAAGCCCGACGGCTACACGCTGCTGGTCGGCGCGGTCCATCACACGATCGCGTCGAGCGTCTACAAAAAGCTGCCCTACGACTTGCAGAAGGACTTCGCGCCGATCACCGAGATCGCGCTCGTGCCCAACGTGCTCGTGGTCAACGCCGCCACGCCGGCCAAGAACGTTGCCGAGCTGGTGGCACTGGCCAAGACGCAGCCGGGCAAGCTGAACTACGGCTCCAACGGCAACGGCACCGCACAGCACCTGATCGGCACGCAGTTCCAGAACCTCACCGCCACCGACCTCGTGCATGTGCCGTACAAAGGCAGTGGCCCGCTGACGACCGACCTGCTCGGCGGCCAGGTGACGATGTCGTTCGACACCATCACCCCGGTGCTGCAGCACATCAAGAGCGGCAAGCTGCGCGCGCTGGCCGTGACCACGGGCAAACGCTCGACCGCGCTGCCCGACGTGCCGACGCTCGACGAAGCCGGCTTGAAGGGCTTCGACATTGGCACCTGGTTCGGCGTGCTGGCGCCGATGGCGACGCCGAAGGACATCGTGGCGCGGCTGAACGCCGAGATGGTCAAGGTGATCCAGTCGCCCGACTTCAAGAAACGCATGGAAGAGATCGGCGCCGAGCCGGTCGGCAACAGCGCCGAGCGGATGGCCCAACTGATCAAGGCCGACACCGAGAAGTTCGCCAAACTGGTCAAGGATGCGAAGGTGACGATCGAGTAGCGGCCGCGGCGCCTGCCGCGGGGCTGTAGGCCAATGCCCACGCCGGGTTGTCCGCTGCGCCGATGCGCCGTGCGACCACGGCAGCGCAAGCTGCCGGCATGTCTTTGCCCAAGCCGCCGGCATCGGCTGCAGTGTCCGCTTCTCGTCGCGCCCGCGCGCGGCGCTGGAAGATCGCCGCGTTGTCGCTGGCGGCCGTGGCCGTGGTTGCCAGCGCAGTGGCCGCCATCGCCGAATCGCGCGGCTGGCCGTTCTTGCGCGCGCCGTTGCAGCGCACGTTGGAGCGCGCGGCCGGTGTGCCGGTGACCCTCGGCGGACAGCAGGATCGCTTCGTCCTGAAGCTGTTCGGGCGGCCTCGCCTCGACGTGGCGTCGATGACTGTCGGCGCCGCGCCGGGCCCCGCCGCGCCGCATCTGTTGAGTGGGCAGGACGTGCGCCTCGGCTGGCGCTGGACCGATGTCTGGCAGGGATGGCGCGGCACCGCACCGTGGCGCATCGACAGCCTGCAAGCGCGCACGCTCGACGTGCACCTGCTGCGCGATGCCGAAGGCCGTGCGACGTGGCAGATCGGCAAGAAAGGGCCAGCCATCGACAACAACAACAGCGCCGAGCTGCCGCGCATCGGCCGGTTCATCGTCGGCAGCGGCCGCATCGCCGTCGAGGACCAGCCGCTGGCGACGAAGCTGCTCGTCACGCTCCAGGGCGGCGACGGCGACGACCCCACCGCCCGTGCGGGTTGGCGTGGAAAAGTCGAAGGGCAATGGAATGCACTGCCGCTGCAATTGACCGTGGCGACCAGCAGCGCGATGCCACTGGTGGACGACGCGGCCGAGGCCGACATCGACTTGCGCATCGACGGCCAGGTCGGTGCGGCGCGCGTTGCCTTCGACGGCCGTGCCGGTGCGTTGCTCGGCGCGCGGCGCCTCGAAGGCGCGTTGAAGTTCGGCGGCCCGTCGCTCGACCGCGTCGGCAAGCCGCTCGGTGTGACGCTGCCGCAAACACC
>JANOEG010000601.1:0-2211 GCA_031413095.1 Burkholderiales bacterium
CTCGGCCCGTTCGCGCCGCAGGCGATGGCCGAGTACGAGCGCTGCCTATCGATCCCCGGCAGCGCCACCGCCGTCTGCGAGGACTACCGCGCGTCGGCCACCATCGACCTCGATCACGACCGTGCCGACCGCGCTGCCGGCCGGCGCCTGCAGATGCCGCTGCGTGTGCTTTGGGGTGCGCAGGGCACGGTCGGCAAGTGCTTCGACGCGCTCAGCCTGTGGCGCGACGTGGCCACGCAAGTCAGCGGCCGCGCGCTCGATTGCGGCCACTACATTGCCGAGGAGCAGCCGACTGCGCTGCTCGACGAGATTCGCGAATTCTTAGGAGACAGAGGATGAGCAAGAAACACCGCATCGCCGTCATTGCCGGTGACGGCATCGGCAAGGAAGTCATGCCCGAAGGCGTGCGCGTGCTCGAAGCTGTGGCCAGCCGTTTCGGCATCGGCCTGGAGCTGAAGGCGTTTGGATTTGCCGATTGCGACTACTACGCCAAGCACGGCAAGATGATGCCCGACGACTGGAAAGAGCAACTCGCGCCGATGGACGCGGTTCTCTTCGGCGCCGTGGGCTGGCCGGCCACCGTGCCCGACCACGTTTCGCTGTGGGGCTCGCTGCTGAAATTTCGTCGGGAGTTCGACCAGTACGTGAACCTGCGCCCGGCCAAGCTGATGCCCGGCATCCGCTCGCCGCTGGTGGATCGACACGGCGCGGCTCTGAAGCCGGGCGACATCGACATGCTGATCGTGCGCGAGAACACCGAGGGCGAGTACTCGAGCATTGGCGGCCGCATGTACGAAGGCACGTCGCGCGAGATCGTGATCCAGGAAACGGTGATGTCGCGTGTCGGCGTGGACCGCGTGCTGCGGTTTGCCTTCGAAGAAGCCCTGAAGCGGCCGCGCAAGAAGCTCACCTCGGCCACGAAGAGCAACGGCATTTCGATCACCATGCCGTACTGGGACGAGCGAGTCGCCGAGATGAGCAAAGCGTATCCAGGCGTGACGGTGGATCGGTTCCACATCGACATCCTGACCGCGCATTTCGTGCAGCGCCCGCAGCAGTTCGACGTGGTCGTGGCGAGCAACCTGTTCGGCGACATCCTGTCCGACCTGGGGCCGGCGTGCACCGGCACGATCGGCATTGCGCCGTCGGCGAACCTGAACCCGACGCGCGAGTGGCCGAGCCTGTTCGAGCCGGTGCATGGCTCGGCGCCGGACATCGCCGGCAAGGGCCTGGCCAACCCGATCGGACAGATCTGGTCGGCGGCGATGATGCTCGACTTCCTCGGCCACCGCGATGCGCACGACGCCATCGTGCGTGCGATCGAGAAGGTGCTCGAGCCGGCGTCCGGAGCCCCACGCACGCCCGATCTGGGCGGCACGGCGCGCACGGCTGACGTGGGTCGCGCGGTGGCCGAAGCGCTAGGCTGACTGTCCTCGAAACGTGGCGGCCCGGAGGGGCGTTGGCGAGCGATGCGCCTTGACACTGATCGGGGCCGCGGCTGTAATGTTTGCGACGCGCTTGACGTGCTGCCACCGCAGCGAAGAGCCGCACGTCACGACAACACAGCACGACAGGCGCAAGACCGCGCCGCATCTGGCACCGCCGAGGGGACCCCTTACGTGAACAAGACCGACATGATCGATCACATCGCCACGCAGGCCGACATTTCCAAAGCCGCGGCGACGCGCGCTCTGGAAGCCTTTGTCGGCGGTGTGAAGACGGCGCTGAAGAAAGGCAACAGCGTCTCGCTTGTCGGCTTCGGCACCTTCACCGTCACCAAGCGCCAGGCTCGCACCGGGCGCAACCCGCGGACCAAGGAAGTGATCAAGATCAAGGCCGCCAAGGTGCCCAAGTTCCGCCCTGGCAAGGCGCTGAAAGAAGCGCTGTAGTTTCCAGACCCGGTTTGCCGGGTGCTTAGCTCAGTTGGTAGAGCGGCGCCCTTACAAGGCGTAGGTCGGGGGTTCGAGCCCCTCAGCACCCACCATTGAATGTCTTGGCGCAGACTAGAATGTGTTGCCCACGAGATGCGGCCGCTTCAAGCGGCCGCATGTCATTCGGGCACCCCGCGTTCGCAAAGGTTGCAGCCCCATGTTCGAGTACGTCCGCACGCACAACAAGATCTTCTTCCTGATCTTGATGCCGCTGGTGTTTGTGTCTTTCGTTTTCGTCGGCGTGCAGGGCTATGACGGCATGAACGAAGGCGCCGGCGCC
>JANOEG010000602.1:0-9611 GCA_031413095.1 Burkholderiales bacterium
ATCGCGTTCATGCCCTCGGGCAGGCGCGCCCACAGGAACATGCCGCCGTCGGGCCGGTTCCAGGTCATGCGCCGACCTGTTCGGCGAGCAGGCCGTGCTGTGCGGTGGCGCGGTCGAACTGATCAAGGCCGGCTTCGAGACGCTGGTTGACGCGGGCTACGCCCCCGAGATGGCCTACTTCGAGTGCCTGCACGAGTTGAAGCTGATCGTCGATCTGATCTACGAGGGCGGCATCGCCAACATGAACTACTCGATCTCGAACAACGCCGAGTACGGCGAGTACGTGACCGGGCCGAAGATCATCACCGCCGAAACCAAGGCGGCGATGAAGAAGGTATTGGAAGACATCCAGACCGGCGAGTATGCGAAGAGCTTCATCGTCGAGAACCGGGCTGGCGCGCCGACGCTGCTGTCGCGTCGTCGCCTCACTTCGGACCATCAGATCGAAGTTGTCGGTGAAAAACTGCGCGCGATGATGCCGTGGATCAAGGCCAACAAGCTGGTCGATCGTTCGCGCAACTGAGGTCGTTGGTGAGGCGATATCCTCGCGCCCATGATTGAAGACTCACGCAATCACCTGGACGATGCGTCGCACGCGGCCCCCGCGCCACTGCGGCCCAAGCGCAAGGGTCTGTATGTTTTGCCGAACGCGATTTCGCTGGCGGCGCTTTTCGCGGCTTTTTACGCCATCGTGATGGCGATGAACGGTCGCTTCGAGTCTGCGGCGTACGGCATCTTCGCTTCAGCTGTGCTCGACAGTCTGGACGGCCGCGTGGCGCGGATGACGAATTCGCAAAGCGCCTTCGGCGAGCAGATGGACAGCCTGTGCGACATGGTCAGCTTCGGTGCCGCACCAGCGCTGATCGTGTACGAATGGGCCCTGCGCGACCTCGGCAAATGGGGCTGGTTTCCGGCCTTTGTGTACATCGCCGGTGCGGCGTTGAGACTGGCTCGCTTCAACACCAATATCGGGGTTATTGACAAGCGCTATTTCCAGGGTTTGCCGAGCCCAGCCGCAGCGGCTTTGGTCATGGGCATGATCTGGGTGGCTGACGACGCGGGTCTGCGGGGTGTGACCAAGATCGATTGGCTGGCCTGGACGGCCTTCGCCGTGACCCTCTACGCTGGCCTTTCCATGGTCACCAACGCGCCTTTCTACAGCTTCAAGGACGTGAGCTTCAAGCAAAGCGTGCCCTTCATCGTCCTGGTTGCCATCGCGCTGGGCATTGCCGTCATCAACATCCACCCGCCGATCGTGCTCTTTGCGTTGTTCTGCATCTACGGCATCTCGGGCTATGCGGTCTATGCCTACAAGAAAGCGAAGGGAAAACCGGTCAGCGTCATCGCAACGTCTACCGACGAGCCGGAAGAGTCCGGTTTGCACCGATGAGCGACTTGCGTGCTACATTCATGACCATGTTGTTTCGAATCGCCGCTTTGCTACTTCTAGGAGTGACCGCCGCGCGCTGATCGAACGACGACCTGGTTTCCCCTTCGACGGCCCGCGAGCACTCTGCTAGCGGGCCGTTTTGCTTTTCCTGGCCACTGAAAGTCCACACCATGACGACCGACAAGCTGATCATTTTCGACACCACCTTGCGTGACGGCGAGCAATCACCCGGCGCGTCGATGACCAAGGACGAGAAGCTGCGCATCGCGCGCCAGTTGGAGCGGCTGAAGGTCGATGTCATCGAGGCCGGCTTCGCGGCGTCGAGCAACGGTGACTTCGAGGCCGTCAAGGCGATCGCCGACGCGATCAAGGAGTCGACGGTGTGCTCGTTGTCGCGCGCCAACGACCGCGACATCTCGCGTGCCGCCGAAGCGCTCAAGGGCGCAGCACGCTCGCGCATCCATACCTTCATCGCCACGTCGCCGCTGCACATGGAGAAAAAGCTGCGCATGACACCGGACCAGGTGTTCGAGCAGGCCAAGCTGGCGGTGCGCTTCGCGCGCAATCTCAACGACGATGTGGAGTTCTCGCCCGAAGACGGCTATCGCAGCGAGCCCGACTTCTTGTGCAAGGTTCTCGAAGCGGTGATCGCCGAAGGTGCGACGACGATCAACATTCCCGACACCGTCGGCTATGCGGTCCCTGAGTTGTACGGCGAATTCATTCGCATGCTGCGCGAGCGTGTGCCGAACTCCGAAAAGGCCATCTGGAGCGTGCACTGCCACAACGACCTCGGCATGGCAGTTGCCAATTCGCTGGCCGGCGTGAAGATCGGCGGTGCGCGCCAAGTCGAGTGCACGATTAATGGCCTGGGCGAGCGGGCAGGCAACTGCTCACTCGAAGAAGTCGTGATGGCGGTAAAGACGCGCCACGACCATTTCGGTCTGACGCTGGGCATCGACACGACACAGATCGTCGCTGCATCGCGCATGGTCAGCCAGACCACGGGCTTCGTCGTCCAGCCGAACAAGGCGGTGGTCGGGGCCAATGCCTTTGCGCATGCCAGCGGCATCCACCAGGACGGCGTGTTGAAGGCGCGCGACACCTACGAGATCATGCGGGCCGAAGACGTGGGCTGGGCAGCCAACAAGATCGTGCTCGGCAAACTCTCCGGCCGCAACGCCTTCAAGCAGCGTCTGCAGGAGCTCGGCATCGACTTGGGCGGCGAGGCCGACGTCAATGCTGCCTTCGCGCGCTTCAAGGATCTGGCCGACCGCAAGAGCGAAATCTTCGATGAAGACATTATCGCCCTGGTCGGCGACGAGAGCGTGACGCACGAGCAGGAACACTTCCGCCTACTGACACTCGACCAGCGCTCCGGCACCGGCGAGCGGCCACACGCACGCGTGGCTTTTGCGATCGGCACGGAGGAGTTCAAGGTCGAGAGCGATGGCAACGGTCCGGTCGATGCGAGCCTGAAGGCCATCGAATCGAAGGCGCAAAGCGGCGCGGAGATGCTGCTGTACTCGGTCAACGCGATCACCAGCGGCAGCACCGAATCGCAGGGAGAAGTCACGGTTCGGCTGCAGTTGGGCGGCCGGGTGGTCAACGGTGTGGGCGCCGATCCCGATATCGTTGTGGCGTCGGCCAAAGCCTATTTGGCGGCGCTGAACAAGCTGCACAGCAAGAACGAACGCGTCGCCGCACAGGGGTAACAGACATGAAACCTGTCAACCCGTGAGATAAGTCAACTGCTAGGGAAAGCCCAGGAACGACTTGAGGAGAAACGCGTAAGTTTTTGATATTGCGCAGGTTTCTTCCTCCGATAGACTCTGTCGCAAACGTCGTTGGGATTTTCCCTGTGATTGGCAAGCAAAAGTATCACCTGTGGTTTGGATCGATCTCGCTGGCGGTGTCGGCGTTGATCGCATTGCCCGCTGACGCGGCGTCGAAGCGCCAGACGGTGGTTGTCAAGGCGAGCAAGAAGTCCTCGCTGTCCTCGAAGCGCTTGGTGCGTGCGCGCTACATCGTGCCGGCCGTGCCGTCATTCGGGCAACAACTGGGCTTGCACGCTGCGGACGATCCGCTGGACCTGCGCTCTGCTGCCGTGCTGGTGCTTGACCAGGACACCAACGAGGTGCTGTTGGCCAAGAACCAGCATGCGGTGCTGCCGATCGCGTCGATCACCAAGCTGATGACGGCGCTCGTCGTTGCCGACGCCGAGCAGTCTTTGGACGATGTGCTGACGATCACGCCCGAGGACATCGACACCGAGAAGGGCAGCCGCTCGCGTTTGCAGTTGGGCACCCAGTTGACGCGCGGCGAGATGCTGCACCTGGCGCTGATGGCCAGCGAAAACCGTGCCGCCAACGCGCTCGGGCGCCACTATCCTGGCGGCTTGCAGGCTGTGGTCGAGGCCATGAACCGCAAGGCACGGTCGCTCGGCATGGTGAACACACGCTATGTCGAGCCGACGGGGCTGTCGAGCCGCAACCAGTCGAACGCCACTGATTTGGCGCTGCTGGTGCGCGAGGCCGACAAGAACCACATGATTCGCCGGTTGTCGACGTCGCCCGAGACAGAGGTGGCGGTGGGCCTGCGCGCCGTTCACTTCCGCAACACCAACAGCCTGGTGCGCAACAGCGATTGGACGATCGGTCTGCAAAAGACCGGCTACATCGCCGAAGCCGGGCGTTGTGTGGTCATGCAGGCGCAGTTGTCGGGCCGCAACCTCGTCATGGTGCTTCTCGATTCGGCTGGCAAGTTCTCTCGCGTTGGCGATGCCGAGCGCATACGAAATTGGCTGGTCACGCAAGGCCTTGATACGCCGGCCACCACGGCGACCGTGGCTGCACCGCTGAGCTGAACTAGCGGTTGCTTGCCGGCGCTTCGTGGCCGAGCGCGCGAGAAATGTCTTGTGCCGTGGCCTTGACACGCTCGGCCCAGGCCAGTTCCAGGCGATCGGTCGGCGCGGATATCGACAAGCCCGCAACAAGTTTGCCCGCGTCGTCATAGACCCCGGCCGCGATGCACCGGACGCCAATTTCCAGCTCTTCGTTGTCGTGCGCCACACCGCGCGCACGCACGCTTTCCAGCTCACGCTCCAGCGCCGCCACTTGCGTCAGGCTGTTGCGCGTGTGACCAGCCAAGCCAGTGCGCGTGGCGTACGCGCGCACGCGCTCTGATGATTCGGCGGCGAGGAAAAGTTTGCCCACCGACGTCAGATGCAGCGGCGCGCGGCCACCGACGGCACGCACGACCTGCATGCCCGAGCGTTCGCTGTATGCACGCTCGATGTAGACGATCTCGTCGCCCTGGCGCACTGACAAATTGACCGCTTGATGCGTCAGCCGGTGCAACTCTCGCATCGGCGCTGCAGCCAGTTCGCGCACCGAAAGGCGCTCCTTGACCAGGTTGCCCAGCTCGAGCAGCCGCATGCCGAGCCGGTACTGGCCGGCGTGCGGCCGGTCGACGAAGCGGCCTGCGGCCAGGTCGTTGAGGATGCGGTGCGCGGTGGACGGGTGCAAGCCGGTGCGCTCGCTGATGTCTTTGAGCGCCAGCGTTTCGGGCTGCTGTGCCAGCACATCGAGCAAAGCGAAGCACCGCTCCAGAACCTGGATGCTCGGCGTGGATGAGTCTTTGGTCGCCATGGCACTGGGGATTCTTGCATGGCGAAACCCGTGGTCGCATACCGAAACAGTCAGAGTTTGCGCAATCCCAAGGTGTCAAGCGCGTTGAGCGCCGAGCGCACCGCCCCTTCGAGCGTCGAAGGGTAGGGGCTGTCGATGTAGTCGCCGGCCGCGGCGAGCCCTGGTGCCACGTGCGTCGGTGGCCGCATCAGGCCGGGTGTGCACAGGAAGGTGGCGCGGCGCTCGGAGAGCGTGCGGCGCGGCTGCCACGTCATGCTGCCAAAGGCAGATTGCGCTTGGCGCAGGGTGGCTTGCGCTGTGGCATCGAGGCCGGCTTCGACCCATGCCTTGGCCCCGCTGATGACAAACGCAAACAGTCCGTTGCGGGCGCCGCTGGGGTCGAGCGCACCCACGTCGAACACGAACTGTGCGGGCGCGTCGGGCCCCGCGTGCAGCGCCACCATGGGCGACGGCAGATGCGCGTCGGCGCTTTGCAAGTACACGGTGATGATCGGCTCGTAGTCGAGCGCCGCAGCAGTATTGGCCCAGCCGGCAGCTACGGGTTGCGCCAGGCGCGAGGCCTCGTGAGCGCTGCAAGCCAGCAGCACCGCATCGAACAGTTCGCCGTCGACTCGCCAACGTGCCTCTGCGGTGGGCTCGATGTGCCCGACGCGAGTCGTCCAGCGCAACACCGAGCTTCGTTCTTTCAGCCACTGCACGGCCGGGGTCGGCAGCAAAGCCGACAACGGCACGCGCGGCAACAGCAGGTCGGCCGCGCCGGGGCCGCTGAACAGCGCATCACGCAACACGCGCAAGAACACCTGCGCGCTGGCTTGTGACGACGGCGTGTTCAGCGCGGCCACGCACAGCGGCTCGATCAAGGTCGTGCGCGCGTGCTCGGGAAGCGCCCGCACGAGATCGGCGACTGTGTGCGTGGGGTCCGCGCGGAAGCCGCCGAGGCGCCAGCGCAGCGCAGCCGACAGCAAGGACAGGCGCTCCGACAGCGGCCACTCCTTGAGCGCGAGCACGGCGCGCACGAACGCCGGCACGGCCGGGCCTCGCGGCAGCGCCAATCCATGGCCTCGCGAGTCGGTGAGCGCGAGCGGGCGGCGTTCGAGCAGCAGGTCGGGATCGGCGCCGACGGTGCGCATCAAGGCCAGCGTATCGCGGTAGGCGCCGATCAGAATGTGCTGGCCGTTGTCGAGCACAACGCCGTCGTGCATCACAGCGCGCGCGCGGCCGCCGGGTTGCGGCGCCATGTCGAACAGCGTGACGCGGTGTCCGGCTTCGGTGGCACGCACCGCGGCGGCCAAGCCGGCCCAGCCGGCGCCGACGACGGCCAGAGATTTGCCGCTCAACTCTTGAGCAGCCACATGAGGTGTCTCGATCTCATCGCTCTAGCCAGTGGGTGCGCATCGCGATCCAGACCTTGCGCAGCGGCGTCAGCGCCACGCGCTGGTGCAGCACCTGGAAGCCGTCGGTTTCGATTTCGCGCAACAGCGTGCGGTAGATCTGCGCCATCGCCAACCCGGGCCGCTGCGCGCGGCGGTCGGCGTTAGGCAGCAGCGCGAAGGCTTCTTCGAACGTGCGCTGCGCGCGCTCGGCCTGGAACTTCATCAGCGCGCTGAAGCGTTCGCTGTAGCCCCAGGGCGACTCGCGTTTCAGAAGTTCATTGGCCTTGACGTCGAAGCGTTTCAATTCATCCATCGGTAAATAGATGCGGCCGCGTCGCGCGTCATCGCCGACATCGCGAATGATGTTGGTGAGCTGCATCGCCAGGCCCAGCTTGTGCGCGTAGGCGATCGTTGCCTCGTCGGTGCGGCCGAAGATGTTGGCCGCGACTTCGCCGACAACGCCCGCCACCAGATGGCAGTAGTGCGAGAGGCCGGCGAAGTCGAGGTAGCGGCTTTGCTGCAGATCCATTTCGCAGCCGTCGATGACTGCCAGCAGGTGGCGCGCTTCGATCGCATAGGTCGCCGTGTGCGGCAGCAGCGCCTTCATCACCGGGTGGCTGGGCGCACCGGCGAACGCGGTGGCGACTTCCTTGCGCCACCAGGCGAGTTTGGTCGCGGCAACGCCCGGGTCTTCCACTTCATCGACGACGTCATCAACCTCTCGACAAAAGGCATAGAACGCAGTGATGGCAGCACGGCGCGGCGGCGGCAGGAAGCGAAACGCGTAGTAGAAGGAGGAGCCGCTTTTCGCGGCGCGGTCCTCGACGTATTGCTCGGGTGTCATCGAGCCGCCGGGTCGGACAGCCGCGCCGACGTGTCGCGCCGCATCCACAGCGCACGCCACAGAAGCAGTGGCGCGTCGATCGCGCCGATCGTCGGCCGCTGGCCGAGTGAATTGAAGCCGCGAGCTTCGATCTTGTCCAAGATGCGCAGCCCGCCTTGAACCACCAGTCGCAGCTCCCAGCCGAAGCGGCCAGGCAGGCGATGCACCAGCGGCGCGCCTTGGACCATCAGCTCGCGCGCCCATTGGCAAAGTTCGCGCACCAACGCGCGCGAAGCGTCGCTGTCGTCGCGCAGCGTTTCGACATCGAGGCCGTGGCGTAGTGCATCTGCGAGCGGCACGTAGAAGCGGCGTCGCCGATGGTCGATCGACATGTCCTGCCAGAAGTTGATGAGCTGTAGCGCCGAGCAGACCGCATCCGACTGCGCCAGCGCGTCGGCATCGCGTACATCGGCCAAGTGCAGGAGCAGCCTGCCGATGGGGTTGGCCGAGCGGCTGCAGTAGTCGAGCAGCGCGGCGCGGTCGGGGTAGAGCGGGTTGTGTGTGTCTTGCTTGAACGCTGCGAGCAACTGGCTGAGCAGGTTCATCGGCAACCGCTGTGTCGCGATCTGTTGGGCCAGCGGGCCGAAGACCTGCGGCCAGTCGGCGCTGATGTGGCCGACGCCACGCTGAGCTGCTGCTAGCAAGTCGCGCTCATAACGGTTGAGGGTGTCGAGTCTGTCTTGGGCTGGCGCTGTGCCTTCATCGGCGATGTCGTCAGCCGTGCGGGCGAAGTGGTAGATCGCCGTGACCGCGGGACGCAAGGCCGGTGGGCAGAGAAAGGACGCGACAGGAAAGTTTTCGTAGTGGTCAACGCTCACGGGCGGCGATTGTCCATGCGGGTCGCGTCGATTCGGCGTTGACATGGCTCATGGCGGGCTCGTATATTACTGACCAGTCAGTCATTAACGAAAAGCTGCTCGCCGCATCGCAACCGATGCGAGGGCTGAAAGGCTCTGGATGCATCGCCTCGCCCCCACGCTTGCCCTGACCTTGGCCACCCTCGGGTCGGCGTGTTCGCCCCCGGAGCCGCCGCCTGAACCCGTGCGCGCGGTGCGCACGATCACCGTGAGCCAGCAGTCGGCCGGTTCGAGCATCGACTACGCAGGCGAAGTACGCGCCAGGACTGAATCGCGACTGTCGTTTCGCGTAGCTGGCAAGATGGTCTCGCGCCCGGTCGATCTGGGCGATGTGATCAAAAAAGGCCAGGTGCTGGCCAGCCTCGACCCGATGGACCTGCGGCTCGCGCAACAGGCGGCGAGTTCTGGCCTGGACGCGGCGCGCGTCAATGCCGAGCAAGCCAGCGCGGACCTCAAGCGTTTCAAGGAACTGCGCGACCAGGGATTCATCAGCGCCGCCGAACTGGACCGCCGCGAAAGCACGTTCAAGGCCGCGCAGGCGCAGGTCGATCAGGCCCGGGCGCAGGCCAGCGTGCAAAGCAACCAGGCGCGCTACACGACCTTGGTAGCCGATGGCGCCGGTGTGGTCACCGCCGTCGAGGCCGAACCCGGTGCCGTGCTGACCTCCGGCGCGCCGGTCCTGCGGATCGCACAGGACGGCCCGCGCGACGTCGTGTTTGCGGTGCCAGAACAGCACGCCGGCCAGTTGCGAGCGCTGGAAGGCAAGCCCGGCGTGTTGCAGGTGCGCGTCTGGGGCGCAGGAGACGTGCCAGTCGCGGCGGTGGTGCGCGAAGTCTCGGCCGCGGCCGACCCTTCGACACGAACCTTCCTGGTCAAGGCCGATGTCGGCCGCGCGCCGATGCGCCTGGGACAAACCGCGACGGTCACGCTCACCATCCCAGGCGCCAGCGGCGCGTTGAAGGTGCCGCTCGCCGCCGTGTTCGAACAACAAGGGCAATCGCAGGTCTGGCTGCTCGACACGGCAGCGATGACGGTGCGTGCACAGCCGGTGATGGTGGGCGGCGCCGAGGGCAACATGGTGCTGATTGCCAGCGGCCTGGCCGCCGGGCAGACGGTGGTCAGTGCCGGAGCGCACACCTTGACGGCGGGGCAAAAGGTGTCTGTGTACAAAGCCGTGGCCGCGGCGTCGGCGGCGGCGCGCTGATATGGACAAGGCCGCCGACAACAGCGCCTCGCGCTTGAACATCTCGCGCTGGGCGCTCGAGCACCCGGCGCTGACGCGCTACCTGATGCTGGTGTTGATCGTGCTCGGCGTTGCCGCGTATTTCCAGCTCGGCCAGGACGAAGACCCGCCTTTTACCTTTCGCGCGATGGTGGTGCAGGCCTTCTGGCCGGGTGCTTCCGCCGAGCAGATGGCCGAGACAACTCATCGCACTCGCCATTGCCGCATCGGTGATG
>JANOEG010000603.1:0-2821 GCA_031413095.1 Burkholderiales bacterium
CGCCAAGTCGTCAGGCGTGCCGGGCTCAACGGCGAAGCCGTTGTTCGAGAACTTGTCCTGGATGTCTTTGCTCGCGGCCGCGGCGTTGATCGCCTGGTTGAGCTTGGCGATCACGTCAGGCGGCGTGCCCGCGGGCGCGAACACGGCGAAGTACGCGATTAGCTCGTAGTCCTTCAGACCCAGCGCCTCGTTGACCGACGGCAGCTCGGGCACGGCGGCGGCGCGCTGCGTCGAGGTCACGGCTAGGCCGCGGATCTTGCCGGCCTTGTGCTGCGGCACGGTGACCGCGAAGTCAGCGCTGAACATCATCACCTGGCCGCCGATCAGATCGGTCATCGCCGACGGGCCGCTCTTGTACGGGATCGGGTTCATCTTGATGCCGGCCATGCCCGACAACATTTCCGACGACACCTGCTGCGAGGTGCTGGCGTAGGCAACGCTGGTCTGGCCAGGCTTGGCCTTGGACAGGTCTACCAGTTCCTTCAGCGTCTTCGCCGGCACGTCGTTGTTCACCGCCACCATCAGCGGCACCGAGCCGATGTAGCCCACCGGCGCAAAGGCCGTGTCCTGGTCATAGGGCAGCTTCTTCATCAGGAACTTCAGCGCTGCGTTGGTGCTGTTGGTGCCGATGAGGATGGTGTAGCCGTCGGCCGGCGACTTGGCCACGACGTCGGCACCCAGCATGCCGTTGGCGCCAGGCTTGTTGTCGACGACGATGGTCTGGCCCAGGGTGGCCGACATCTTCTCGGCGAAGGCGCGGCCGATCTGGTCGGTGGCGCTGCCGGCTGCAAACGGAACGACGGCGCGGATCGGCTTGTCCGGGTAGGCCTGGGCGAAGGCGCCGCTGCTGCACAGCAGCGCAATGGTGGTGAGAGCGAGGCGGCGCGAGAGAGCGGTCGTCACGGATGTCATCAGGGAGGTCTCCTTGGTTTGATTGAGGTCAGTCGGGGGTGATTGTCACGTCCAGGATCGCAGCGCTCAGGGTCTTGCCGTGCGCGTCCAGCGCCAGCGAGCGCGTGACGCCGCCGCCCAGCGCCTCGTGCATCACGAAGTGCAGCGCACCCAGATGCGGCAGCGCGTGGCGTTGCACCGGCCCCCGCACCGTGCCGCGGAAGTGCTCTCGCACGCGCTCGGCCGTCAGCACGCGCTTGATCAGTGGGTAGTGCACCGGATCGCGAGCGATGACGCTCAGGGTGGCGAGGTTGCCCTTGTCGCCGGAGCGGGCGATGGCGATGTCGCGCAGCTTCATGTCAGAGGTCCATGACCGTTACTGTCTTGCGCACCGCGTCGCGCGGCACCAGCGCCGACGCTGCAGCAATGACCTCGCGCACCGACTGCGTGACGCCGCCACCACCCGCCGGGCCGTTGAGGTACAGCGCCTCGACCTCCTGGCCGACGAGCTCGGCCTGCTCGCGCGTCGCACAGCGCACGGCCAGGCGCAGCCTGACCTCGTAGGCGGTGCGGTCGCCGCCCAGGTGGGGGCCGTGCATCGCGTTGACGCCGATCAGCTCGCTGCGCCGCTCCATCGCGTCCAGGCCGCGCACGCGCAGCCGGTGCATCAACACCTGTTGGGCCAGGGCGCCGCGCTCGCGTGCGCCAGGCCCGGCATACGAGATCTGGCCCTCACCGATCCAACCATCGCGATAGCCCAGCGTCGCTTTCAGCAGTGCCGGCCGTGCGCTGCCGCCCGCACCGGAAACGCGCACCCGATCGGGGCCTTGCTCCTGCACGCGCACCTGCGAGAAATCGGCCACCACGTCGGGTTGCAGGTAGCGCGCCGGATCCTCGATCTCGTATAGCAGCTGCGCGGTGCAGGTCAAGCGGTCAATGCGACCGCCGGTGCCAGCCAACTTGGTGATGACTGCGCTGCCGTCGGCCTCGACCTCGGCCAGCGGAAAGCCGACATCGTGCAGATCGGGCACGTCGAAGTGGCCGGGATCGGCGATGTAGCCGCCGCTGACCTGCGCCGCGCACTCCAGCAGGTGCCCCACGAGCACACCCTGGCCGAGCTGCGGCCAGTCGTCGGCGCGCCAGCCGAAGCGATGCATCAGCGGCGCAAGAAACAGCGCCGGGTCGGCGACTCGACCAGTGATCACGACGTCGGCGCCGCTGGCCAGTGCCGGCAGTAGCGCATCGGCGCCGAGGTAGGCGTTGGCCGAGATCAGGCGCTCACCGAGGTCAGACGCGCGCTGCGGGCTGCCCTGCAGCGCCACGTCGTGCTCGCGCACCCAATCGAGCACGTCGTCGCCACCGACCACGGCCACGCGCAGACGCGGCAGGCCGAGCTCAAGCGCCACCGCCAACGCGGCGGCACCGGCCGCGGCCGGGTTCGCGGCCCCCATGTTGCTGATGATCGTGACGCCACCGCGCACGCATGCCGGCAAGACCGCACGCAGACGCGCTTCGAGCAGCGGGTCGTAGCCGTGGTCGGGGTCGCGGAGGTGCCGAAGCTGGGCCAGCGCTATCGTGCGCTCGGCCAAGCACTCGAAGACGAGCGCATCGAGTTCACCCCGCTCGGCGAGGGCCTGAGCGGGGTCGATGCGGTCACCGGCGTAGCCCGCACCGGCAGCGATGCAAAATGAATTCATCCGTGCAAGCATGGCAGCGTCGCCTAGCCGCGGCAAGAAGAAGGCAACTGATCTTTTGACCAACCGCTCTAGGCCTAGCGAGGTTGCTAGGAGCGAGCGGAATCGAGCCAACGAGCTTCTCAAGTCAGTATGGATCTGCCGGTCTCAATCTCTGTGTTCGAAGTTTTTGGCCTGTAGGTCAGGCACACGTTTTGAACTTCAGACTGTTGGCAGCACTGAGCTTGAGGTGGTTG
>JANOEG010000604.1:0-1903 GCA_031413095.1 Burkholderiales bacterium
GCGCTGCTGGCCGCGCTGCCCGAACACAACAAGGGTGCGCGCCGGCTCGATGCGCTCGGAGGCGTCGTGCCCGGCCGATTCGACCGCCCGCGCGGCTGCCTGTTCTCACCGCGCTGCGAATGTGTGCAGGCGCACTGCAAGAGCGAGCGGCCGGCGCTGCACAACGGCGTTCGCTGCTTCTTCCCCATCGACAAATGACGGCGCTGCTGCAAGCCACCGACCTGGCGCGCCACTACGCGGTTCGCCGCGGATGGCTGCGCGGGTCGGCCACGGTTCGAGCGCTCGACGGCGTGTCGTTCTCGCTCGACGCCAAACGCACGCTGGCGGTCGTCGGTGAATCGGGCTGCGGCAAGTCGACGCTGGCGCGTCAGCTGGTGATGATCGAGCGGCCGACGCGCGGCACGCTGGCCATCGGCGGCGCCGATGTCGCGCAAGCCGACAAGGCCACCCTCGCCGCGATGCGGCCGCGCGTGCAGATGGTGTTCCAGAACCCGTATGCGTCGCTGAACCCGCGGCAGACGATCGGCAGCACGCTGGCCGAACCGCTGAAGCTCAACACCACGCCTGGCAACCGAGAGCGGCAGGAGCGCATCGCCGCGATGGCGGCGCGCGTCGGCCTAAAGCCCGAGCACCTCGGCCGTTATCCGCACATGTTCTCCGGCGGCCAGCGCCAGCGCATCGCCATCGCCAGGGCGATGATGCTGCGGCCACCCATCGTCGTTGCAGACGAGCCGACCTCGGCGCTGGACGTGTCGATCCAGGCGCAGATCCTGAATCTCTTCATGGATCTGCAGGACGAGTACGGCACCGCCTTCGTCTTCATCTCGCACAACCTGGCCGTGGTCGAGCACGTGGCGCAAGATGTGCTTGTCATGTACTTCGGCCGCATCGTCGAAAGCGGCTCCAAAACCACAGTGTTCGCGCAACCACTGCATCCCTACACGCAAGCCCTGATGAGCGCCACGCCGGCCTTGCGTGCAGCGGACCGGCGCCTGCGCATCCCGATCCACGGCGAGCCGCCGAGCCCGCTCGCGCCGCCCCCCGGCTGCGCGTTTGCGTCGCGCTGCCCACGAGCCGAAGCGCGTTGCCGCAGCGAAGCGCCGCTGCTGCGCGATATTGGGGGTCGGCAAGTCGCCTGCCATCTGGTGTGATCGCCGAAATGAAACCCCCACGCTCACTTCGTTCGCTGCCCCCCAAGGTGGCGCTCAGTCCCTTCGGACCGGCCGGGCGGTACTGACTTGACGCACGACCGTCTCGCACAAATGCTGCTCAGTGCGGTGCGTGCGCAGCGCTTCTGGCTCACGCCCGACGCCATGCGCGATGGCTCGCAAGTGGCGAATTTCCCGAGCATCGACCTGGCGCTGGTCGCCTTCCCGCGCCAGGCGCCGCCGGTCTGGGCCAACGTGCTGTTCTCGTGCGAGCATCCGCAAGGCGTCATCGCCGACATCGGCAGCGACGGCGGGCCGGTGCGCAACATCCACTTCGACGCCGACGTGCGCGACGACCAGCAGCGCTCCGTCGCCTGGTGGCCCGACTCGGACTGGCAGCGCCTGCACTTCCCGCCGCTGTGGGGGCGCGGCGAGGTCCGCTTCGTCGCGCCGTACCCGGCGTCGCTGGCCAAGCTGATGGTGGCCGTGGGCGTGGCGCGGCTGGTGGACAAGCATGGCGCCTCGTGGAACGACCCTGTCGAACATGCGGGTGCGGTGCACAGCGTCGCCCAGCTCGGCGAGGACATGATCACCGTCAGCGGCAACAACTCGACCTCGGCGTTGGTGGCCCTGCTGCACCGCAGCGGCGTGCTCCGGCCGGGCGGCGACCCGTTGCACGACGCGTTTGCGCTCTACGGCCTGCCGACGCTGCGCTTCGAAAACACGCGGCCCGACGGCGGCTGGGGCAATGCCGC
>JANOEG010000605.1:0-1618 GCA_031413095.1 Burkholderiales bacterium
GCATCAGCCAGCCGCCGAGCGTCGTTGTGGCGCACGTTCCAACAGGAAGCATGCGTTCTTTTTTGCCTTTGCCGCGGACTAAAAGGAGGCCGCGTTCGGTGTCGAAGTCTTCGAGGTTCGACGCGCCTATCACATTCTGCAGCACCTCAGCCGCCACGCGACGGTGGATCTGCTGTCGCTCGTTCATGACCCGATTGAGGCCGCACAGGCGAACGGGTTGCCCGTGAGGCGCACGACGGTCGTGCGCACCACGCCGTGGCGCAACCGGCTGCGGTCGGTGACGGCACTCCTGAGCGCGCGGCCGTTGACACACACCCTGCTCGACGCCCCGGGACTGCAGGCGTCGCTGGCCGACATGGTGCGATCGAGCCGGCCGGATGTCGTCCTCGCCTATTGCAGTGGCATGGCGCGCCTGGCGCTGGCGGACTGCCTGAAGGATGTGCCACTCGTGGTCGACATGGTGGACGTCGATTCGGCGAAATGGGAGGCGCTCGGCCGCACGGGCGTGGCGCCGATGCGATGGGTGTACGAGCGCGAAGCGAGGTGTCTCGGACGGTTTGAGTCTGAGATTGTCGCCCACGCCAGAACCACGCTCGTGGTCAACGAACGCGAGCGCCGGACGCTCGCCAGACTGGCGCCAAGGACCGACATACGGGTCGTGCCGAACGGTATCGATCTCGAGCAGTTTCGTTCGACGCAGCCACCCGCCTCCGAGCCACGGGTCGTCTTCTGCGGTGTCATGAACTACAAGCCCAACGAAGAGGCGGCGCTGCTCCTGGTGCAGCACATCTGGCCGAGGGTGCGCGAGGCCCGACCCGACGCCCGGCTCGTGATCGTGGGAGCGCAGCCGACCAAGCGACTCCGGCAGGCGGCGGCGACCGATGGGAGCATCGAGGTGACAGGGTCGGTGGCTGACGTCAGGCCGTACCTGTGGAACAGTGCGGTTTCGGTGGCGCCGCTGGCGACGGCGCGCGGTGTCCAGAACAAGGTGCTCGAGGCGCTTGCCGCTGGTCTGCCTGTCGTGATTACGCCGACCGTCGCCGAAGGGCTTCCGGCGGCGGCACTGCCAGGCTGCATTGTGGCAGACGCGGCCGGCTGTGCCGACGCGGTGGTCTCGCTCTTGCGGCGCGCGCCGGACGACCGGCGGGCCTTTGCTGCGCAGGCTGACCTCTCAGAGCTCGGGTGGGCGACGCAGCTCGCCCCCCTCGTCCCGATCCTCAGCGCCGCCGCCAGGCGGAAGCCGTATATCAGGCTCGCATCGTGATTCGCTGCTCAGCACTCGGGGAGTCGACAACGCCGACTCCCGGGCTCTGCCGTGCATCGTGGCGACCGTTAGCGAATGATTCGCAGACTCGTCGGCGCCGTCGGCGCCGGTGGAGTCGTCGTGGTCCCCCCGTATTCATCGGCGCCGATATCGACTGAGGCGCCGAATGGACGAACCTCGCCGTCCCAGTCCTGCGGCGCGGCGTTGGCGCTGGTTCCCTTGTCGATCGCCGCAGTGGCAGTTGATTTGAGATGGAGGTCACCGGTCGCCGCACTGGCAAACAAGGCACTGGACGCTGACGTGTAGTTGGACGTGACGCTGCCCGTGGCACCGTCGCGCGCCTGCACCTGGCCG
>JANOEG010000606.1:0-2052 GCA_031413095.1 Burkholderiales bacterium
CGAAAAGGGCGGTGCGTGGTTCGCTTCGCAAGGGCGCAACGGCCGCAAGGGGTTGCGCTCGTTCTCGGTGTCGGGCCGTGTGAAGAACCCGGGCGTCAAACTGGCGCCGGCCGGGATCACGCTGCGAGAGCTGATCGACGAATTTTGCGGCGGCATGGCTGAGGGGCACATGCTGTACGGCTATCTGCCGGGCGGCGCGTCGGGCGGCATCCTGCCGGCGTCGATGGACAACATCCCGCTCGACTTCGACACCTTGCAACCGCATGGCTGCTTCATCGGCTCGGCCGCCGTGATCGTGCTGTCGGACAAGGACAGCGCTGTCGGCGCCGCGCGCAACATGATGCGTTTCTTCGCCCATGAGTCCTGCGGGCAATGCACGCCGTGCCGCAACGGCACCGCGAAAGCCTCGGTGTTGATCGAGCAGCCGAAGTGGGATTTGCCGCTGCTCGCGGACCTGTCTGCCGTCATGCGTGACGCATCGATTTGCGGCTTGGGGCAAGCGGCGCCGAATCCGATCGACTGCGTCATCAAGTACTTCCCGCTGGAGATCAAGTGATGATTCGCGCCCAGTCCATTGGTGCTGCGCGCAGCCTGAGAGCGGCACGGCGCCGTCGCTCATGCTGGAGCACCAGAAATCGCGCCGTCGCCGCACCGCTCTCAGGCTCGGCGAGGTCTTCGGTATTCGACGCCCCGAACATCAGAACCAGTGCCACGCGGCGGGCGGAAGGCGGGGCGGGCGATTTCTGGTACTCCAGCATGCGCCCGCACCGCGCTCCGCCCGCCGCGGAACGCGGTACAACGATCGGATGCAATTGACATGACCGCACGCGACACCATCACTTTCCAACTCGATGGCCGCGATGTCTCTGCGGTGCCTGGCGAGCCGATCATCGAAGTCGCCAAGCGCGAAGGCATTCAGATTCCGCACCTTTGCTACAAGCCGGGGCTCGATGCGGTGGGCAACTGCCGGGCCTGCATGATCGAGATCGACGGCGAGCGTGTGCTCGCGCCGTCGTGCTGCCGCAGCGCGATCGCGGGCATGAAGGTCACGACGACCAGCGAGCGTGTGCAGCGCTCGCAGAAGATGGTGCTTGAGTTGCTGCTGGCCGACATGCCCGAGCGCGACTACACGCGCCACAACGAGCTCGACCAATGGGCTGCCAAGATTGGCGTCGGCAAGCCGCGCTTCGCCTCACGCGTGCAACCGGCGCAAGACATCTCGCATCCCGCCATCGCGGTCAACCTCGATGCCTGCATTCAGTGCACGCGTTGCCTGCGCGCCTGCCGCGACGAGCAGGTCAACGACGTCATCGGCCTGGCGTTTCGCGGCGAGCACGCCAAGATCGTCTTCGACATGGACGACCCGATGGGTGCGTCCACCTGCGTGGCTTGCGGCGAGTGCGTGCAGGCCTGCCCGACCGGGGCGCTGATGCCGGCACGCGACGCTGCGCTCGCGGTGCCGGACAAGCAGGTTGAGTCGGTGTGCCCGTACTGCGGCGTCGGCTGCCAGCTCACCTACAACGTCAAGGACAACAAGATCCTCTACGTCGAAGGCCGCGACGGCCCGGCCAACCAGGGCCGACTGTGCGTCAAGGGCCGCTACGGCTTCGACTATGCGCACCATCCGCAACGCCTGACGAAGCCGCTGATCCGCCGCGCCGATGCACCGCCCAAGCGCGGCGATTTCACGCTGCAACCCGAACGTGTGCTCGAGGTGTTTCGCGAAGCAAGCTGGGACGAGGCGCTGGCCTTTGCCGGCGGCACGCTGAAGGCGCTGCGCGACCAGCACGGCCCCAAGTCGCTGGCCGGCTTTGGCTCCGCCAAGGGCAGCAACGAAGAGGCCTACCTCTTCCAGAAGCTGGTGCGCACGGGTTTCGGCAGCAACAACGTCGACCATTGCACGCGGCTGTGTCATGCCAGCTCGGTGGTGGCGCTGCTCGAAGGCATCGGCTCCGGCGCGGTCAGCAACCCGGTGATGGACGTGACGCGCTCCGAGGTGGTGCTGTTGATCGGCGCCAACCCGGCGGTCAACCACCCGGTGGCGGCAAGCTG
>JANOEG010000607.1:0-2514 GCA_031413095.1 Burkholderiales bacterium
AGCCGCTTCTTGGCCGCCAGCACGCCGCCGATGCCTTGCTCGACCGCCTCGCGCACGGTCTGCTGCGGCTCGAGCTGCGGCTCCTGCGGCAGATAGCCGATCTTCAGCCCCGGCATCGGCGTGGCTTCGCCTTCGATCTCGGTGTCCAGGCCAGCCATGATCTTCAGCAGCGTGCTCTTGCCGCTGCCGTTGACGCCGAGCACGCCGATCTTGGCACCGGGGAAAAACGACAACGAGATGTTCTTCAGGATCTGCCGCTTCGGCGGCACGATCTTGCCGACGCGGTTCATGGTAAAGACGTACTGGGCCATGGTCTTTTGCAAAGAGGGTTGTCAGGCACGAAGCAACCGCGCCGAAGGCTCGGATTGTCGCAGCACCTCACAATGACCTCATGCCTCACCTGCTCTGGCTCCTGTGCCTCATCAACCTGATCATCGGTACGGGGGCCTTCGTCATCGGCGGCATCCTGACGCCGATCGCCGAGCAGCTCGGCATCAGCGTGCCGACCGCGGGGCAGGCGATGACGGCTTACGCCCTGTCCACCGCGCTGCTCGCGCCCGTCGTGCTGCTGGCGACAGGCCGCTGGCCACGCAAACGCGCGCTGCTGATGGCGCTGGCGCTGTTCACGCTCGGCAACCTCGTGTGCGCGCTGTCGAATTCGTTCGCGACGTTGATTGCCGGGCGCGTGCTGATGGGGCTGGGCGCGGTGTTCACTCCCATCGCAGCGGGCATCGCCGTCGCGGTGGTCGAACCGGCGAAGCGCGGCAAGGCGCTGGCGCTGACCTTTCTCGGCATCAGCTTGTCGTATGTGATCGGCGTGCCACTCGGCTCCTGGCTCGGCCTGGCGTACGAATGGCACACGCCGATCTGGGTCATCACGGGTCTCAGCCTGCTGGCGCTGATCGGCGCGGCGATCTGGGTGCCCAAGGACATCGCCGCGCCGGGCGCAAGTTTCGACGGCCTGCCAGCGCTGCTCGCACGGCGCGACGTGCTCGCAGTGCTTTTGCTGACGCTGGCCTACTTCATCGCCATCTTCGCCGTCTTCAGCTACATCGGCCCGGTGCTGCAGGCGCTGACACCGATGAGCCGCGAACAGCAATCGCTGACGCTGGCGCTGTTCGGCGTCTCAGGCGTTGCCGGTACGCTGATCGGCGGTGCGGCCAATGACCGCTTCGGTGCGCGGCGCACGCTGCTCGTGCAGCTCTCAATCCTCGGCGCGACGATGGTGCTGCTTCCGCTCACCCAAGGCTCGTGGCCGCTGCTGATGACGACGCTGATCGTCTGGGGCACGGCCGGGTTCGGCATGATGGTGCCGCAGCAGTCGCGTGTGGCCGCACTCGCGCCGGCGCAGGCGCCGATGCTGCTGTCGCTCAATACCTCGATGCTGTACCTGGGCACTGCGGCCGGCGCCATCGTCGGCGGCGCCTTTGCAGCCCGTCTCGGTTTTGCGCAGCTGGCGTGGGCTGGCGTGCCTTTCGTCGCAGGGGGCCTTGCAATCCTGTGGGGCGCTCATACTTCAGGCCCTGCGGTCACCGTCGATCGCAAGGAGAAAGTTGCATGAGCACCGACACCCTCGCCACTGTGGACACCAAACCCGAACTGGTGCGCACGCTGCACATCATCTACGCGCTGCACGCGCTCGGCCTGGTGCTCGGCGCGTTCGGCGCCGCCAGCGTCATCGGCTCGTTCCTGTTCGGCTGGCCGTCGATCATTGCGGTGATCGTGAGCTACATCTACCGCGGCGACGCCCGAGGCACCTGGCTCGAATCGCACTTCTCGTGGGCCATCCGCACCTTCTGGTACGCGCTGGCCTGGGCCGTCATCGTCGGCGTGCTGGGGGCTCTGCTGGCGATCGTCGTCATCGGCTTCGGCATCTGGATCGTCGGCATGTTTCTGCTCGGCATCTGGGCGATCTACCGCATCGCGCGCGGCTGGATGAATCTCAACAGCCGCCAGCCGATGCCCCAGTAGTACCGGTATGCGCAACGGGCAGGCTCCGGCCTGCCCGTACAATGCGCCGGTCGCGCGAATACCAGTCATCGCGCCGCAGTCGATTCCGACTTCTTTTTTGCCCTCGCGCCTACCCGACTGGTGCACCCGCAACGGGTGACAGCAGGCCGCGACTGACAACCACACAATGAACTTCACTGACCTCGGCCTGGCCGAGCCGCTTGTGCGCGCCGTGCGCGAACATGGCTACGAAACCCCCACGCCCATCCAGCTGCAGGCCATCCCCGCGGTGTTGAAAGGCGGCGACCTGTTGGCCGGCGCGCAAACCGGCACCGGCAAGACGGCCGGCTTCGTGCTGCCGATGCTGCAACGCCTGATGGCCCAGCCGCAAAAGAAAGACGCACGCGGCCGCGTCGCCATCCGCACGCTGATCCTCACGCCGACACGCGAGCTCGCCGCACAAGTCGAAGAAAGCGTGCGCGTCTATGGCAAGTACAGCAAGTTGACCAGCATGGTGATGTTCGGCGGCGTGGGCATGCAGCCGCAGATCGACAAGCTGCGCCG
>JANOEG010000608.1:0-3032 GCA_031413095.1 Burkholderiales bacterium
CAGCAGCGCCATGTCCACGCCACCCGCATGAAATGTGTTGCCGCTGTCGAGATTGCTGACCCAGACTTCGGCCGGCGCGAACAGCGCGGGGTCGATCTTGTAGAAGTCGTACTCCACGGCCTTGAAGATGTCGGCGAATGATTTTCCGAAGTCAGGCGAGTTGCGCGACGGCAATTGTTCGGCCAGCGCGCGCGCCGCGTCGTCGCTGCCGCGCACGGTGAGGTGCACACGGCCGCCGTAGAGGATGGCGTCGTTGGTGCGGCCCATGGCCTGCACACCGTCGGGGCTGGGTGCGGGCAACGGCGCGCTGGCCATGCCCTCGACGACATGCCGCAGGTCGAAGTGCAGCGTGTGCGCCTTGTGCAGCGCCACTTCGAGCACACGCGCCACGACCTGCGTCGTGCCGGCCAGACTGGTCGTGGGTGTCAGCACCACGGTCAACGCCTCGGGTGCGAGCGCACAGTCGCGCAGCACCTTGTCGATCACCACGCGCGGCGGTGGCCGATCGACTTCGAGCACGAGCACGCCCTGGTCCGCGCGGTCGCGGTAGCCGAGTTCGGCGAACAGCGGCTCCTTGCAGGCCAGCGCCCGTGCCGGGCCCGAGCCGAGCGCAAAGAACTTCTTGCCGCCGGTTTCTTCCTTGCTCGCGGCCAGACTCCAACCGGCGTACTGACTGGCCAGGCAAGCCAGCACGGGCTGCGAGCTGCGCACGTCGAGCCAGGTCGGCCAGCCCCCGCCGGCGCGCAGATCAACCTGCCCGAATCCGCCCATGCAGATCTCGCCGACAAGCAGGCCGGCCGCGATGCTGCCCGGCGCGTCCATGCCGGCATCGACGATGCCCACGCCGCTGTCGTCGCGCCTGACCTGCACGCGCAGCGCGTCCGCCTCGCGCCGCAGCCGTGCGACGAGTTCGGCGGCTCGCTGGTTCACGCTCAGCGCGCAGTCGGCGAGCACGGGATTGGGTTGATTCACGTTGAAGTCTCCGATCGAGCCAACACGGCGTCACGCCGCTGCGCCAGCAATGCCACCACGGCCTCGGCGCTGCCGCCTTGCGCCGACACGCTGCACAGCGGATCGCCGATCGCGAACACGCTGCCCGCGCGCGGCAGATCATGACACTGCGCCTGCGCGGCCAGCTCACGCGCAGCGGCACGGCCCAGGCGCAGCGGCTGGCGCGCAAAAACGATCTCGGTGCCATGCACCTTCGGCCACGATTCACGCACCGGCAGCTCGCCGTCGCGGCAGGCGCGCAGATGCGCGCACATCGGCTGCCGGTCGCGGTACAGCGCGACGCTGGCCGGTGGCCGCGGGTTGACTTCGAGCACCGTGAACGTTGCGCCGTCCAGCATGAAGTCCAGACTGCCCAGACCCTGCAGTTGGAACTCGGCGGCCAGCGCGCGCCCGGCTAGGTCGACTCGGTCGGCCAACGCGGCGGGCAACGCCAGCGGGCCGACGACTCCGCAGAACACATACGGCCGCGCACCGATCGCTCGCACCAGCTGCTGGTTGATGCCGAGCACGACCGCGTCGTGGCCGTTGGCCACGAAGGTGGCCGACATCGGTGTGCCTTGCACCTGGCGCTGGAAGTACTGCCCCGGCGGTGGCGCTGTGCCCGCCGATGCCGCGCGCACCTGCCAACCGCCGCAACCGCCCGCGTCCTTGATCAGCCAGCCGGTGGCATCGACGAGCGCGGCGTGCTGCACGTCGGGATGTGCGATGCCGTGCCGATCGAGTGCCGAGAAAAATATTTGCGGGTTGCGCACGCGGCGCATGTCGGCAGCAGCGGTGCCCCACCGCGGCAACAACGTGTCAGCCTCGGCGAGCAGATCGGGCAGGCCTTCGAAGCCGCTGCCGATCACCCAGCCGTCGACCTCGCGTCGCGCGGCCAAGCCCGCGAGTGTTTCGAGCAGGCGCGCACCGTCGATGCGCATCGACGAGGCCGGGCCGATGCGCAGCCACTGGCCGCTGGCGCGCCGCGTGTCGTCGTCGCCGAACAGGTCGAGCGCGACAACACCGTGGCCCTCCTCGGCCGCGATCTCCGCGAGCAGGCGCGCCGAGATCGACGCCACCGCCAGCATCAGTCGGCGCCGGGCCGCTCCCAAGCCGACTGGACGCACCTCGGGGGCCGCGAGCGCAGTGAGCTGGGGGTCGACATTACGTTGCTGCGCTCTCGGCAATGAATGCGCGCGCCGTGGCGAAGGCCTCGGCAAAACCGAGCGACACCGGCTTCTCAGCGTCGCGCATTTGCACCAGCAAGCGGTGCTGCGTCTGGTACTTGACGTTGCCGATCGCCAGAGCGCCGATGCCCACCGCCTTGGTCCCGGCCACGGCCACCGCGTTGTCCATCACGCCTACGCCTTCGATGCCGGCCGGCGGCACGGCATTGATGTCGGCCGCAACTTCGAGCTGCTTCGCAAACGCCAGATCGTCGGCCGACACCACCTGCACGCCGGCGGCAGCGCAGGCCAGCACGACTTGCGCATCCACCAGCGACGCGCGCACGGCATCTCGGTCTGCGCCCGACACGCCGTGCAGGTCAACACCAAAGCGCGCGCCGGTGTCGCGTGCCACCTGTTCGGCCGCGCCCGCGCCACCGCGGCTCGACAGCACGACCTTCGCACCCGCCTGCGCGGCGATTGCACCAGCGATGCGGCCAACCGGCCCGGTGCCGCCGAGCACGAGCACGCGACGCCCCGTCAGCGCGCGGCCGGGTATGGCCGCTTCGACGCAGGCGACCATCGCCGCCGCCGTGGTGTACGCGCCGCTCGGATCGGCCATCAGCGAGACGACGAAGGGCTTGACCATCGCCGCCTTTGCACGCTGCTGCATGTCGGCCGCCAGCAGCGCATCGCGGCCACCGATGAAGATGCCGGTGCGTGCCACGCCTTTGGGACCCCGCGAAAAAATTGCGTCCTGCGTCAATCCGGCAACGGCATCGGCGCCGACATCGCAGTACGGCACGATGATCTGGTAGCCGGCGTCGGCGGCCATGTTGACGTCGAACGGGCTCATCTGCCGGCCCGGCGTGAACA
>JANOEG010000609.1:0-3844 GCA_031413095.1 Burkholderiales bacterium
CCCCCCGGCCCCCCCCCGGCGGGCCCGGCGGGGGCGGGGGGCCCCCCCCCCACCCCCCGCCCCCCCCCCCCGCCCGGCCCCCGGGGCTGCCCGGCCCTTCGGGTGATCTCGCCAAACGGGCGCCAGCCGCGTTGCAACTCCTCGCGATACCTTTGGGTATCGCTGCGGTTTGCGCCTTGCTGGCGCCCGTTTGGTGAGTCACGCGAACCCTCCGCTAGCGTTGACAGGCCCTATGCCACTTCGGCGATCAGTTCGATCTCCACGCAAGCCCCGAACGGGATCTGCGCCACGCCGAACGCGCTGCGCGCATGCGCGCCGGCTTCCGGCCCGAAGACCTCGCCGAGCAGGTTCGAGCAGCCGTTGGTGACGAGGTGGTGTTCAGTGAATGTCGGCGTGCTGTTGACCAGGCTCATCACCTTGACGATGCGTTTGACTTTGGCGAGATCGCCGATCGCCGCTTGCAGCGTGCCCATCAGATCGATCGCGATCGCGCGCGCGGCCGCTTGACCGTCTTCCGTGCCCATCGTCAGGCCGAGCTGGCCCACCCAGGGCTTGCCATCCTTCTTCGCAATGTGGCCGGAGAGGAAAACCAGCGAGCCGGTGCGCACAAAGGGCACGTAGGCCGCGGCGGGCATGGACAGCGGTGGCAGGGTGATGCCGAGGGCTTGGAGTCGGGCGGCTGGTGTCGTCATGGTGGTGGAGCGTACAAGTGACTTGCAATCCTACACTCGGCTGATGACGGGAGGAGGCAACACAGGGCTGCGTCTGGCGGCGTGCGCGCTGGCGTTGATCGTCGGTGCGGCGCTGCAGTTGCAGCAGCCCGTGTTGTGGTCTGGCGGCGCGTATGCGGGGCTGTTGGCCTTTGCGCTGTTGGCGTTCGCGTCAGCCTGGCGCTGGCATTGGAGCGCGGCACTGATTGGCTTGGCCGCGCTCTCGTTCGCCAGCACGGGCCTGCGCGCTCACACGCGCCTGTCCGATGCCTTGCCGGCAGCACTCGAAGGCCGCGACCTGGTCGTCACCGGCGTCGTCGCGCAACTGCCGCGGCGCTTGCCGGAGGGCGTGCGCTTCGTTTTCGACGTCGAGAGTGCGACGTTGCAAGGCCAGGCCGCGCGCGTGCCCTCGCGCATCGTGCTTGGCTGGTACGGCGGCTGGCAGGAGGAGGTGCTGATGCTCGCTCCGTACGAGCAACTCGCCGCGGGTCAGCGCTGGCGTTTCGCCGTCCGGCTGAAGCAGCCGCATGGCAGCTTGAACCCGCACGGTTTCGACCACGAACTGTGGATGTTCGAGCAGGGCTTGCGGGCCAGCGGTGCGGTGCGTGCGACCGCTCGCGAGTCGGCACAGCTGCTCGAAGCCAGCGCCGGCGCACCGATCGAACGCCTGCGCCAGCGGGTGCGTGACGCGATCGAGCGGCGCGTGCCCGACGCACGGGCCGCTGGCGTGCTCACTGCTCTCGCGGTCGGTGACCAGGCCGCCATCGAGCGCGCCGACTGGGACGTCTTTCGCACCACCGGCATCGCGCACCTGGTCAGCATCAGCGGCTTGCACGTGACGATGTTCGCCTGGCTCGCCGCGGCGTTGATCTCGCGCTTGTGGCGCACCAGTGCGTGCGCTGTGCTGTGGCTGCCAGCCGCCGCCGCGGCGCGTTGGGGCGGGCTGCTGGCGGCGACGGCATATGCGCTGTTGTCGGGCTGGGGCGTGCCGGCGCAGCGCACGGTGTGGATGCTGGCCAGTGCCGCGCTGCTGGCGCAGCTCGGCTTGCGCTGGCCGTGGCCGCTGGTCCTGCTCATGGTGGCCGCCGTCGTCGCGGCGATCGATCCGTGGGCTCTGCTGCAACCCGGCTTCTGGTTGTCGTTTGCCGCGGTCGGCTTGTTGATCGTGGCGACGCCGGTGGAGGAGGCCGCGCCGCAGCGCCACGCCGGGTCGACGTGGAGCGCTGCTGCGCTCGGGCGCGCACTGCGCAGTGGCCTGCGCACGCAGGCGGTGGCCACGGTCGGCTTGGCGCCGCTGACGCTGGTGTTCTTTCAACAGGTGTCGCTGATCGGCTTTGTTGCCAACCTCATGGCCATTCCGCTGATCACCTTCGTCATCACGCCGCTCGCATTGGCCGGCGTGCTGGTGCCGCCGCTGTGGTCGCTCGCCGCCGTCGGCGTGCAAGGGCTGACGAAGCTCCTGCAAGGCCTGGCGACGCTGCCGGCTGCGGTATGGACGGCCGCTGCGGCGCCGTGGTGGATGCAGGCGGCGGCGCTGCTCGGCGCGGCGCTGCTGGTGATGCGCCTGCCCTGGTCCCTGCGTGCGTTGGCGCTGCCACTGATGCTGCCGCTGTTCGCGCCGCCGCTCGAACACCCGGCCGAAGGCGCGATGCAGGTCAAGGTGGCCGACATTGGCCAGGGCAGCGCGATCCTCGTGCGCACGCGAACCCATGCGCTGCTGCACGATGCCGGCGCGCAGTATTCGCCGGACAGCGACGCCGGCTCGCGCGTGCTGGTGCCGCTGCTGCGGGCGTTCGGCGTGCAGCGCCTGGACTTGTTGATGCTCAGCCACCGTGACAGCGACCACGTCGGGGGTGCGGCCGCGGTGATGTCGGCGTTCGACGTGTCGGCGCTGTCATCGTCGATCGAGGCCTCGCACCCGCTGCGCGCATCGGCCCGCGCGCACCGCCGCTGCGAGGCCGGCCAATCGTGGCAGTGGGACGGTGTGCGCTTCGAGGTCCTGCACCCGAGCGCCGACGACTACGCGCGCACCGACGCCAAACCCAACACGATGAGCTGCGTGCTTGCCGTCACCGACGCGCAAGGTCAGCGCCTGCTGCTGACCGGTGACCTGGAAGCCGATCAGGAGTCGCGGCTGGTGCGCGAGCAGTCGGGCGCCTTGAAGAGCGCGGTGCTGCTGGTGCCTCACCATGGCAGCAAGACGTCGTCGTCGCCGGCCTTCCTCGATGCGGTGGGGCCGCGCGTGGCGTTGGTTCAGGCTGGCTACCGCAACCGCTACGGCCATCCGGCGCCTGAGGTCGCGGCGCGTTATGCCGAGCGCAATGTTCTCTTGCTCAACACCGTGGGCTGCGGCGCCTGGAGCACGTCGAGCAACGGCGCCGCCGACGGCATTGGCATTTGCGAGCGCCAGCGATCGCGCCGTTACTGGCATCATGGCCTGGAAGTTGCTCCCGAGGGGAGCGACAACACCATCACGGAGACTGCCACTTGGCCATCCACGTCGCGCTGAACCACGTCACCCACTACACCTACGACCGCCGCGTGGCGCTGTCGCCGCAAGTGGTTCGCCTGCGTCCGGCGCCGCACTGCCGCACGCCGATCCTGTCGTACTCGCTGCGCGTCGAGCCGGCCGGGCACTTCGTCAACTGGCAGCAGGACCCGTTCGGCAACTACCTGGCGCGACTGGTCTTTCCGGAGAAGACGACCAGCTTCAAGGTCACCGTAGACCTGGTGGCCGAGATGGCGGTTTACAACCCGTTCGACTTCTTCCTCGAGCCCGAAGCGGAGACGTTTCCGTTCAGCTACGCGCCGGACGCGCTGCGCGACTTGGCGCCTTATCTGGTTAAGGATGAGGTCGATCCGACCTCGCGCTTTGCGGCGCTGCTGGCCAGCATCGACCTCAAACCGCTGCGCACGATCGACTTTCTGGTCGGGATCAACCAGCGCCTGCAGCGCGACATCAGCTACCTGATCCGCATGGAGCCTGGCGTGCAGACGCCCGAGGTCACCCTCACCAACGCCAGCGGTTCGTGCCGCGACAGCGGCTGGCTGATGGTGCAGCTGTTGCGCCACCTCGGCCTGGCGGCGCGCTTCGTCTCCGGCTACCTGATCCAGTTGAAGCCCGACGTCAAGTC
>JANOEG010000610.1:0-4465 GCA_031413095.1 Burkholderiales bacterium
GTGTGCCGGGCGGGGGTCGTGCGCGGCCGCGGGGGCTTCGTCGTTCTGTGCGGCGAGCAGGCCGCCAACTTGGCGGGCGAGCCGCGGCTGCTCTCGTCGCAGCGCATCGAGCCAGGCCCGGCGGCTGGCGGCGTCGAGGTCTCGTCCGTCGTCGAACAGCGCCGAGACCGCTGGCCAGTCCGCAATCGACAGGGGGAGCGACAGACTGGGCGAGGGCGCGGGCATTGGGGCCGGAGTCTGCATGAGCGCCACGCGCGCGCCAATGGACGAACAGGGGTTGCCGCGCCGGCCCGCTGCGGCTATTGCGGCCGTTGTTCCGTGCGCTGCGGGCGCTGCAGCGGCTGGCCGGCGGCCTTCCAGGATTCGACGCCGCCGCGGTACCAGAGCACGTTGCTGTAGCCCAGCTTGATGGCCCGCAATGCTGCGTTGTACGACATCCAGCACTGCGTCGATTGACAGTAGAAGACCATCGGCATGCGCTTGTCGCCGCGCGTGGTCTGCTCGAGGTAAGCGCCGAAGCTGCGCTGCACCGCGTCGTCGAAGCTGCCCGGCTGCGCAGCGCCGACGGCGGGGATGGCGCCGGGCAGCATTTCCGGCGAGCCGAGCACGTCGAACAGCAGGTACGGCGCCTGTTTGCCTTGCACCAAGGCCACGAGGCCCTTGGTGGTGATGAGCTGCCCGCCGGGGATGCTGGCCGGCGTGGGCCCATGCATCGCGCCGTTGTGCAATTGACTTGTTGGCGCGACACCGAAGTCTTGCCGTTCCATCGCCATCAGTTTGTCGAGGTCGCCTGTTGGTGCAGCAGCCTCCGGCCGCGCGGGTGCCGGGAAGCCAGGCACGGGCTGCGTCGGCGCTTGACCCGCGGGTGCAGGAACAGGCGCTTGCGGCCGCGCGCCGCCGCCGCCAAAGCTGTCTTGCGCCGTGCACACGGCGGCGGCACCCAAGAGCATCGCGGCCACGCCGCACTCGACCATCCGGTTCATCGTTGAGGCTCCAGTTTTTGGCCGTCGAGGCCGAGGTCGCGCCGGGGGTCGAAGTTGACCTGGGTCGACAAGAGGTAGCTGCCGTCGTTCAACTTCCAGGCGTTGGCATAGCCGCTGGAGAGTTCGGTGCCGCGGCCGTTGGCGTCACGGTAGGTCTCGACGCCGCGGATCATCTGGCCGAACTCGAACGCGCGCTGGTCGGCTGTACGCTGATTGGCTCTCCAACCTTCGGTGATGATCTTGCCGATCTGCTCGGACGTGTTGTGCCAGATCTGCGCGCGCTCGCCAGCGCCCTTGATTTCGATCAGCCGGATCTTGTTGATGTGGTCGGAGACGACCTTCAGCCACGCCGCGTCGGCCTTGTAGGAGGCGCGCAGGGTTTCGACGTAGGCGAGGTCGAGCTGGCCGTTGGGCGCCGTGGCGAAGAAGGTCGGCCAGGCGAAGGCGTTGGCGAACTGCAGCGTGCCGACACCTGGCGTCGGCAGCTGCGTGCGGTCGAAGTCGATCGAAACGACGAGCAGTCCGCGCATGTCCACGCCATCCTTGTTGTACGCAAACAGCACCTGACCGGCGTCGCTGTGAATCGTGGTCTGTCCGCCGCCGGCCGCAGGCCGCGACGTCGGCTGCTTGATCGATGCCAGGTCGGGGCGGGGCCGGTAGTCGAGCACGCGGCCGCCTGGCCAGCGGTACTGCACGACACCGGCGAGATAGCTCCTCGCATCGGTGAACTTCTGTTGTGTGCAGCCGACCTTCAGCGGCGCCGGGTTGCCGGTGTTGTTCTGCTCCCAGCGAAACTGCGGCAGCCAGGCGATCGACGAGCGGCCGTCGCGTGCGCTGGCCGACCAGTCGATGGCGAGGTAGTCTGTGCAGGCGTACTGCGGGCCCCAGACCACGCCGCCGGTGGTCTGCCAGCCGTGCGGCACGAACATCGTGCCGGCCGGCACCGGGCGATCCTGACCGAGGGCATCGACCACGGCGGCGCGATCGAAGCGGTACACGCCCGGCGGGGGCGCCTTGCCGGCGGCGGCCGCTGCGCCATGCGCGTCGTTGCCGAACAAACTGAGCGCCGACAGCGCCAGCACTCCTGTCGTCAGCACCGCGCCAAGGGACAAGGCTTTCATCGACGACCAGTGGTGTTTCATGCGGCAACTCCTGAGGTGTTCGTCTTGGTCGAGGCATCCGGCGGCATCGACTTGTGCACCGCTTGCCGTTCGTCGAGCAGGTTGGCCAGCAACAGCACCGTCGAGCCGAAGCTCATCAGGCCGATGAGGGCCGCCTGCCGCCAGCGCAGCGAGGCCTCGATCGCGGCCACTTTCTGGTCGGCGGCAGCGATCTGCTGGTGCAGCGTGGCCACGTGCGCCGTGCCGAGCTCGAGCGCGCCTTGCTCCAGGCGCTTGAGCTTCTGATAGTCGGCCATCGCACCCGTGTCACGCGCCTGCTCGTTGACCTTGACGTAGCCGCCGTAGGTCTTCGCATAGTCGAGCTTGCCGGCCAGGGCCAGCACGCCGATGAGGTTGCGCATCGGTGTGGCGCGGTCGAGGACGTTGCCACCGAACAGCAGCGTGGCGATGTCGGAGCGCGCCTGCGCCGGGTTGTGCACCAGCGCGAAGATCATGTCGCCCTGCTGGTTGGCCATGTAGTACTGCAACTGCACGTTGGTCAGCGACTCGACCTGCGCCACCATCGTCGCACGCTGGTCTCGCACCGATTGAAGATCTGTGCTCAGACCGTTGATGAAGAGGAACGAACCCAGTGTGCCCGCCAGGCTGGACAGGAACCCGGTGACGATGGAGGCGGTCTTGGACAAGCGCATGCGGGGGCTTCGGTGCTGCCCTCGACGCGAGGGGCTGACACCTGGAGGGACGCAAAAGACGCGCCGCCGCCGCTCTGGTGTTTTCCCTGAGGGGTTGTCGATTCAGCGGCGCAGGGCCACCGTCAGAAAGGCTCGTGCCTTCTCCCACTGCCGCCGGACCATGCGCTCGGTCATGCCGAGCGACTGCGCCAATTCTGTGTCGCTGAGCCCGGCGAAGTAGCGCAGGCGCACCAGATCGGCCAACGGCGGGTCGAGCGCCGCCAATTCCTCCAGCGCCTCGTTCACGGCCAGCAACGAGGGTTGTTGTGCGTCGGGCAGGCCGTCGCGCAGGTCGGTGTCGAGCGTGACATGGGCGCTGTCGCCGCCGCGGCGCTGGGCCTGCCGCTGGCGCACGGCATCGACCAGGATCGACTGCATGGCTCGCGCGGCATACGCCAGAAACTGACCACGGGCCTCGAACTCCACGCCATGCGCCTGCTGCAGGCGCATCCAGCTTTCGTGCACCAAAGCGCCGGTGTCGGCCAAGGTCACGCGGCCGTTGCGAAGACGGCTGCGCGCCAGGCGCACCAGGTCGTCATAGAGCAGGCGGTACAGACGCTCTGCCGCTGCAGCATCGCCGCGGTGCGCACCCCGTAGCAGCAAGGTGATCTCTTCCATGGATCACTCTAGCCCGTGACTCTTGGCGAGCGCCCACCTCAAGCGCGTGGTGGCGCAACGCAGGCAGCTGTGCTGGAGGTGATGCTGAACCTACACTGTCCGCATTCCCACGTGACCAGCCTCTGCATGGACCTTCCCAGACTGCGAGTCGGCCAGCCAATCACGCCCGAGCAGTTCGATGAGCTGAGCGACGAGCAGCTGGAGCGGCTGGTGCCGAAGGCCTATCGCGAGTACTTTCCGGGCAAGGACTTCTGCGCCGACGGGCACTTCTATCTGCACGACGGCACCGCGTGGTGCTTCTATCGCGGCGGCTTCCTCGACGAGTAGGGCATGGCGGTCCCTCAGCCCGGCGACTTGACCTTCTTCGGCCGCACCCAGCCGTCGATCGTCACCTGTCTGGCGCGTGCCACGGTGAGCTGACCGGCCGGCGCGGGCTTGTTGATCGTCGAGCCGCCGCCGATCGTCGCGCCGTCGCCGAGCGTGACCGGCGCGACGAGCACGCAGTTGCTGCCGACGTGGACGTCGTTGCCGATCACGGTGCGGTGCTTGTTGGCGCCGTCGTAGTTGGCAGTGATGCTGCCGGCGCCGAAGTTGACGCGCTCGCCGACCGTCGAATCGCCCAGGTAGGCGAGGTGATTCGCCTTCGCGCCTTTTGCCAGCGTGCTGTTCTTGACCTCGACGAAATTGCCGATGTGCACTTCCGGCCCGAGTGCAGCGCCGGGGCGCAGCCGCGCGTACGGGCCGATGAGTGCGCCGGCACCGACGCTCGCGCCCTCGATGTGCGTGAACGGGTGGATCACCGCACCGGCGTCGATGCGCGCATCGCGGATCACGCAGTGCGCGCCGATGCTGACGTTGTTGGCCAGCGTCACGTCGCCCTCGAACACGCAGCCGACGTCGATGCTCACGTCCTGGCCGCAGGTGAGCGTGCCGCGTTGATCGAAGCGCGCCGGGTCGGCAAAGCGCACGCCGTGGCTTTCCATCAGCGCCTCGGCCTGGCGGCGCTGGAAGC
>JANOEG010000611.1:0-3600 GCA_031413095.1 Burkholderiales bacterium
AGCCGCGCTCGAAGCCACGGAGTCGGTCGCACGGACGCTCGACACATTGCAAGAGCGCGGCGTTATCGGCGGCTACGACAGCGTGAACCGCTGGCTGCCGAGCCTGGCCACGCAGAAGGCGCGTCAGTCGGCATTGCCGGACAGCGCGGCGCTGCAAAGCGCGCTCGCGCAAGCCACCGCCGACGGCCCGCTGCGCGCGGCGCGCCTGGCGCCGTTCGTCGCCGACGTCGACACGGCACGCAGCTTGCCGCTGCTCGAACTGCCCGCGCTGCGTGCCGCAGGCTTGAACACGATCATCGACGCGCTCATCGTGCAGCGCACCGACGGCAGCGTCGCCAGCCTGTTGCCGTTGCAACCGCTACAAGGCCAGCCGGCCCCCGCCGACGGCGCGACGGTGGACTCCACCGAGGTGCAAAAAGCACTGGCCTCCCGCACCGACGTGCAGGTGCTCGACATCGGCCCCGAACTGCGCCGCCTCTACCGCCACTACCTCGAAGAAGCGCAAAGCCAGGCACTGCTCGGCGGGCTCGGCGTCGTCCTGCTGATGGCCTGGGCGCTGCGCTCGTGGCCGCGCCTGCTGGCTGTCTGCCAGCCGCTGCTGCTGGCGGTGCTGCTGACCATGGGCGGCCTGGCGCTGGCCGGTGTGCAGTTCGGCATCCTCCACCTGGTCGGCCTGCTGCTCGTCGTGGCGGTGGGCAGCAACTACGCGCTGTTCTTCGACATGCTGCAGCAGCAGGGCGCCGAGCCCCACCCGACCGAGCGAAACGAGATGCTGGCGTCGCTGCTGCTGGCCAACCTGACCACCGTGGCCTCGTTCGGACTGATCGCGATGTCGAACATTCCGGCGCTGGCGGCCATCGGCATCGTCGTCGCGCCGGGGGCGTTGCTGGCGCTGTTGTTGTCGGCGGCGTTCGTGCGAGTGAGGCCGCGCGCGACAACATGAGCTGGCCGCTGCCGCCGTTCATCCAGGCCAGCCTCGGCGTGCATGGTCTCGCGGCCGCGTCCTTGCTCGTGCCGGGGGCGTGGCCGTGGGCGCTGGGAGCAGTGGCGCTCAATCACGTTGCGTTGACGGCTGCCGGCTTGTGGCCGCGCAGCGCGGTGTTGGGACCGAACCTGCTTCGCCTGCCCGAGGCGTCGCGCGCGCGCAGTGAAGTCGCCATCACGATCGACGACGGCCCCGACCCCGAGGTCACGCCCGCCGTGCTCGGCGTGCTGGCCGCCCACCACGCGCACGCCACGTTCTTTTGCATCGCTGAGCGAGCGCGCGAGTATGCAGCGCTCACGCGACGCATCGTCGCCGCCGGCCACAGCGTGCAGAACCACAGCCTGCAACACCGCCACAACTTCTCGCTGCTCGGCCCACGCGGCTTCGCGCGCGAGATCGGCGATGCGCAAGCGATGCTGGCCGACATCACCGGCGTGGCGCCGCACTGTTTTCGCGCGCCGGCCGGTTTGCGCAACCCGCTGCTCGACCCCGTGCTGCACCGCCTCGGCCTGCACCTCGTGAGTTGGACGCGGCGCGGCTTCGACACCCGCGAACGAGAGCCGGCGCGCGTGCTGGCGCGCCTGACCCGCGGCCTGGCCGCTGGCGACATCGTGCTGCTGCACGACGGCCATGCGCAGCGCAGTGCGGCCGATCGCAAACCGGTGGTGCTGCACGTGTTGCCGGCACTGCTCGCGGCGCTGCAACAACAATCGCTGAGACCGGTGACGCTCGCCGCCGCGGTGCCGCCGCGCAGCGACAATCGCGGCGCATGAATTCGCCTGCCGCCCTCACCGCCAGCGCACCGCCGCACACCGCGTGGCGTGCCCTGCTCGACGCCGCCAGCGCGCCCTACAAAGCCTCGGGCCGCTTTGCCTGGCATTGGTCGCGCGGCAAGCTCGGCCGCGACCCGGTGTTTCGCGGCATGCTCGAACGCGGCGACCTGCCGGCGCGCGCGCGCGTCGTCGATATCGGTTGTGGTCAGGGCTTGATGGCGAGCCTGCTGCACGCCTGCGAGCAGGCCAGCCGTTGGCCGACCACGTGGGCCGCAGCGCCTTCGGCACGCGCGTACACCGGCATCGAGTTGATGCAGCGTGACGTGGCGCGCGGCGAGCCAGCCTTGCGCGCCCTGCCGTTCAAGCCGCGCCTGGTCTGTGCCGACATGCGCGAGGCCGCGCTGCCGGCGTGCGATCTCGTCGTCATCCTCGACGTGCTGCACTACGTGGACATCGCCGCGCAGGACGCGCTGCTGCACCGCGTGCGCGATGCGCTGCGCGCCGGCGCCACGGACAGCCGCACACAACGCGCGCCGCGACTGCTGTTGCGTGTCGGCGACGCCGCGAACACACGCGGCTTTGCGATCAGCCAGTGGGTTGATCGTGTCGTGACGACGATGCGGGGCCACCGTGTGCCACCGACCTGGGGCCGGCCGTTGACAGCGTGGGTGCAGCAGCTGCAAAGCCTGGGCTTTGACGTCAACGCGGTGCCGATGAGCCAGGGCACACCGTTCGCGAACGTGCTGCTGATCGCTGATCTGAAATGACGCCGCGCGCTGTCTCTCACTACACGCTGGTCACCGCGCTCGGCCATGGCCGCGACGCGACGCTGGCCGCGTTAAAGGCCGATCGCACGGGCCTCGCATCACGTCCGTTCGAAACCGCCAAGCTCGACACCTGGCTCGGCGTCGTCGATGCCGCGGACTCCATCGCGCTCACCGGCGAACTGGCGAGCTTCGATTGCCGCAACAACCGCCTGGCCGAACTCGGCCTGCGCGCCGATGGCTTTGGCGATGCGGTGCGCCACGCCGCTGCGCGCTGGGGCGCACAGCGCGTCGGCGTCTTTCTCGGCACCAGCACCGCGGGCATTCTGCAAACCGAAGTCGCCTATCGCGAGCGCGATGCCACCACCGGCGCGCTGCCGCCGTGGCTGCACTACGCGCACACGCACAACACCTATTCCGTGTCGGCCTATGTGCGCGCGGCGCTCGGCTTGTCAGGCCCGGCCTATGTTGTGTCCACCGCGTGCTCGTCGAGCGCGAAAGTGTTTGCAGCCGCAGCTCGCATGATCGATGCCGGCATCGTCGATGCCGCGGTCGTCGGCGGCGTCGACAGCCTGTGCATGACGACGCTCTACGGCTTTGCTTCACTCGAGTTGCTATCAGCGCAGATCTGCCGGCCCTGGGATGCCCAACGCAACGGCCTGTCGATCGGCGAGGCCGCCGCCTTTGCACTGCTCGAACGCGAGTGCACGGCACCCGCCGCCTGGCTGCTCGGCGCCGGCGAAAGCAGCGACGGCCACCACATGAGCAGCCCGCACCCCGAGGGCGCAGGCGCGGCGCAGGCGATGCGCGACGCGCTCTCACAGGCTGAGTTGCAGCCGAGCGACGTGGACTACCTGAATCTGCACGGCACCGGCACGCCGGGCAACGACGCAGCCGAAGACAAGGCCGTCTGCGGTGTCTTCGGTCATGACCTGCCGTGCAGCAGCACCAAGGGCCACACCGGGCATACGCTTGGCGCAGCCGGCGGTGTCGAAGCCGCCATCGGCATGCTCGCGCTGCAGCACGGCGTGTTGCCGGCGGGGCTGAACGTGCAGACGCCGGACCCGGCGTTGAAGGC
>JANOEG010000612.1:0-8177 GCA_031413095.1 Burkholderiales bacterium
GACAGCGCAAGGAACCGACAACGCACGCGCTTTTGCCAAGCACCTGTCGCAAGCCGGCCTCGCGGTCGTCTCCGGCATGGCGCTGGGCATCGATGGCGCGGCGCACGACGGCGCACTGTCAGGGCCGGGCGGCACGATCGCAGTCATGGGCACGGGACCTGACCGCATCTATCCCGCGCGGCATCGGGCGCTGGCGCACCGCATTGCAGCCGAGGGCCTGTTGCTGACCGAGCTCGAGATCGGCGTGCCACCGCTGGCCGAAAACTTTCCGCAGCGCAACCGCATCATCGCCGGCCTGGCGCGCGGCACGCTGGTAGTGGAGGCCGCGCTGCCGTCGGGCTCGCTGTCCACGGCGCGCGCGGCGCTCGAAGCCGGACGCGATGTCTTCGCCATTCCTGGCTCGATCCACTCGCCGCAATCGCGTGGCTGCCACGCGCTGATCAAGCAAGGCGCCAAGCTCGTCGAGTCGGCCGACGACATCACGAGTGAATTGCAGTGGAAAGCCGACAGGCCAATGGGCACGCCCTCCGCCGAGCCCGAGGACTCGTCCTTGCTACAGGCCCTCGGCCACGAGCCGGCCACGCTCGACGCGCTCGGCGCGCGCACCGGCATGAGCACCGCCGACCTCAACGCGCAGCTGCTCGAACTCGAACTCGATGGCCGCGTCGCGCGCCTGCCCGGCGGACTGTTTCAACGCCGCAGCGCCGCGTAGGAAAACGCACCGGTCGCGCCAATCGCTGCTGCGATATAGTGAATCGCATCATGTTCGACGTGCTGGTCTATCTCTACGAAACCTACTGGCGCCCGGACGCCTGCCCCGACCACGCGCAGCTCACTCGCAAGCTCTCGGCGGCCGGTTTCGAGAGCGACGAGATCCAGGAAGCGCTGGTCTGGCTCGACGGCCTTGCCGGTGCGGCCGAGAGCTACAGCGGCCAGCAAAGCGCGACGGCGCTGCGTGTGTACTCACCGGCCGAACACGAACGCCTCGGTGAAGAGTCGATCGGCTTCATCAGTTTTCTCGAGTCGGCGGGCGTGCTGCCGCCGCCGATGCGCGAGATGGTGGTCGACCGTGCGATGGCCGTCGGCGCCATCCCGATCGACCTCGAAGATCTGAAAGTCATCGTGCTGATGGTCTTCTGGAGTCTGGGCGAAGAACCCGATGCTCTGATCCTCGACGAACTCTTTGTCGCGCCAGAAGAGCGCGTGGTGCATTGAGGCATCTGCGGACAAGGCCCAAGGGCCTTGTTGACAGTTCGCCCTCCGGCGTTAGTTGAGCAAGCGTGAAGGGTCGGCGTCGATCTTCGCCAGCGCCGTGCGTGTCGCCCGCACCGTCAACGCTTCTTCCTGCGCCGGCAGCAGCAGCCCGGCCTGAAGGTAAGACGCCAGCCGGTTCTGCTCGAACAGCAGACAACGACCGGTGGCGGTGACGAACAAGGTCAGATGGCGGCGCGCACCCTGCCAGGCCAGTTGCACCGCCATCGTCTTGTCGCCGTACTCGAGCATGTACCAGCTGCCGACCTGTAACTCCTTGGCCCATGACAGCATGGCCGGCGTCGGCATCGAGCCGCCCTCGCCGACGACTTCCATCGCGTTGCTGTCGTCACCGGAGAGGTCGAGCATCAGCGTCTCGTCGAGTTGCACGTCGCCGGCCTCAGGCAGCATTTCTTCCAGCGCCTCCAGGCGTTCGCGCAGTTCTTCGAAACGCTCAGGCGGGATCGCCGCCGCTTTGGCGTTGAAGGCCGCGGCCAGCGATTCGTTCAACGCGCGGATGTGCTCGTCGCGCTTGCTCTCCGGCACGCCGGCCGACTCCATGCCGTCGCGCAATTTCTTCAGCAGCGGCGGCAGCTTGCGGATGACCTCGGCGCGCTCCTCGCGCGTCACCTTGGCGCCAGCAGACCAGACCAGATCGACCGCGGCCGCGCGCGTGCCCTTGGTGGTTTCGCTGTGCGCGCCGTTGCGCAGCGCGGTGATGGCCATCACGTCGGCCCAGACCTGGAACAGGAACTGGCGCACGCCCTCCTGCACCGGCACTTCGTTGAGCAGCTTGCGCAGCTCGATCGTGTACTGGATGGCCAGCGTCTCGCGCTGCTCGACCTGCTGCGCCAGTGACACGCCCTTCTTGGTGGCCTCGTTCTCGCTCTTGAAATAGTTCTCGAGAAAACGTTCGAACTCTGTGAGCACGGTCTGGAAGACGCGGCGGCCAGTGTCGGGGTAGGCCTCGACGACCTGCACGACGCGCTTGATCTCGCCTTCGAGCGCGCCGGCGATCGCTGCGGCCGAGCTTTCGAAGCCCATCACGCAAGCGCCCATGCGATCGATCAGGCGCCGCGCCGGGTGGTCGATCGTCGCAAAGAAATCAGGCTCGCCGACGGCCACGCGCAGCACCGGCATCTGCAGCCGTGCGAACCAGACGCGCAATGCCGGCGGGATGCGTTCTTCGGTCAGGATGGCCTGGAACAACAGCGCGACGATTTCGATCGTCGCCCGCTCTGCCGGCGTCTCGGCCGCACGCTTCAAGGCCTGCTTGCGCGCCTGCAGTTCTTCGAGCAGGGCCGGCGATACCGTCGGCGCGTGCGGATCCTTGCCTTCAGCAGCCTGCAGGCGACGCTGCACGCCTTGCTGGGCGTGGCCGATGGCTTGCGACAGCCCCGGCGACACGGTGCGCGTGCCGACATTGGTGGTCTCGGCAAAGGCCGGCACCTGCCGCTCGATCATCCGGTTCAAGCGTTGCAGCACCGCCGTGGCGTTGTCGGCCGCCTCACTGGCCACGGGCGCCGGGGCGCCGCTGCGTGTCATCAAGCGCGTCTCTTCGCTGACGGCGCCAGAGTAGCCGCTGACCGCCGCGCCGCCGCGAGTGCGACGGATCAACGGCCGCAGGTCGATCTCGGCCAGCACGCGGTTCTCGACCAGCATGCTGTTGGCCTCGTGGTAAGCCTCCTGCGCCAGCGTCGACAGCTCCTCGTTCAAGAGCGGCTGCACGTCGCGCAGCGTGGCGTCCGGCAAGCCGCACTCGACCCAGGCGTCGACGACGATCCGCGCCAGCACGTGAGCGCGCAGCAGGTCGTTGGCATCGAGCTCCTCACGCCGCTCGAGCAGCGCCACGCGCGCGCGCAGGTCGTTGAATTCGGAACCGGCGCGGTCCATGATCGCCAATGCCAGCCGCGAGGTCGTGATCTCGCGCTCGATGGTCACGTCGTCAACCAGCGACAGATTCAACTTGGCGCCGGGCTTGCTGTTGGTGCTGCCAGTGGCGGCAGGCGCCACACCCTGGTGCAGCGCGTCCTGCAATGCGGCCACCATGCCTTGATGCCAGGCAGCGCCGCGCTGGCGCAGGTCAGCCACGAGGTCGCGGATGCGCTGCAGTTGCCAGGCATCGGTCGTCGTCGTCGTGCTGCGCTCGGGGGACGACGCCCAGTTCGCGACGAAATTGATCAACGTCGGCAGGCCCTTGACCAGCTCTTCGGTGTACACGCGCCGCGCCTGATAGGCCAAGCTGGCTGCATCGCCGACAGTCGCCATGGTGCGTGTTTGAGAGGAGAAATGAGGGGCCGGGTGTTACAGAGACTCTACACCAGCACCCTCTTTTTCAGACGACGGCGCCGGCGTTCGGGTCGTTCGGATCGCCGGCCTTTGCGGAAGCCTTCACGAGGTCTTCGCGTTTGACGCGCAGCCACATGACGATGGCCGCAGCAACGAAGACCGAGGAGTAGATGCCGAACAGGATGCCGATGGTCAGCGCCAGCGCGAAGTGGTGCAGCGTCGGCCCACCCCAGATCAGCATCGACACCACCATCATCAGCGTCGAGCCGTGGGTGATGATGGTGCGGCTGATGGTGCTCGTGATCGCATGGTCGATGACTTGGTGCGTGTCGAGCTTGCGCCAACGGCGGAAGGTCTCGCGGATGCGGTCGAAGATGACCACCGACTCGTTGACCGAGTAGCCGAGCACCGCCAGGATCGCCGCCAGCACCGGCAGCGAGAACTCCCATTGGAAGAAGGCGAAGAAGCCGAGAATGATGATGACGTCGTGCAGGTTGGCGATGATGCCGGCCACCGAGAACTTCCACTCGAAGCGGAAGGCGAGGTAGATCATGATGCCGATCACCGTCACCGCCAGCGCCAGAGCGCCGTCGAGCGCCAGCTCTTCGCCGACCGTGGGCCCGACGAACTCGGTGCGCTTCAATTGAATCGGCTCCGCCGTGCCGGCGTTGCAGGCCTTGCGCTGCACCTGCTCGCCTTGCGGTGTGGTGTAGATCTTCTCGGCCACCGTGCCGGATTCGGCTTTGCACAACTCGGCGAACACACGCTGCGCTACTTCATCCTGCTTGATGCCGCCCTTGAGCGGCAGGCGGATCAGCACATCGCGCGAGGTGCCGAAGTTCTGCACCTGCGCTTCGCCGAAGCCCAAGGTCTCGATGGTGGCCCGCGTCTTCTCGATGTCGGCCGTCTGCGCGTACGAGACTTCCATCACCGTGCCACCGGTGAACTCGATCGACGGGTTCAAGCCGCGCGTGACAAGGAAGAACACTGCGGCAAGGAAGGTGATGAAGGAGATCGCGTTCAGCACCAGCGCGTGGCGCATGAACGGGATGTCTTTGGAGATGCGGAAGAACTCCATGGCTCAGGCCTCCGGCGTCACGGCAGTGCCGGGCGCCGCCGCCGGCTTCCAGACCTGCCCGATCGACACGCTCTTCAATTTCTTCTGCCGCCCGTACCAGAGATTGACCAGCGCGCGCGAGAACACCACCGCCGAGAACATCGAGGTCAGGATGCCCAGGCAGTGCACAACGGCAAATCCTTTCACTGGCCCCGAGCCGAAGGCGAACAGCGCCAGACCAGCAATCAGCGTCGTGATGTTGGAGTCGAGGATCGTGCCCCAGGCGCGTTCGTAGCCCGTCTGGATCGCCATCTGCGCGCTCACGCCGGAGCGCAGCTCCTCGCGAACGCGCTCGTTGATCAGCACGTTGGCGTCGATCGCCATACCGAGGGTCAGTGCAATCGCCGCAATGCCAGGCAGCGTCAACGTGGCCTGCAGCATCGACAGCAGCGCCACCAGCAACACGAGATTGAATGCCAGCGCGATCGTCGAGAAGACGCCGAACAGCAGGTAGTACGCACACATGAAGACGGCGATCGCGGTGAAGCCGTAGGTCACGCTCTTGAAGCCCTTGTCGATGTTCTCGGCGCCCAGGCTGGGGCCGATCGTGCGCTCTTCGATGATCTCCATCGGCGCGGCCAGCGAACCGGCGCGAAGCAGCAGCGCGGTGTCGTTGGCCTCCTGCGTCGTCATGCTGCCGGAGATCTGGAAGCGTGCGCCGAGTTCGCTGCGGATCACCGGTGCGGTGATGACCTCGCCCTTGCCTTTTTCGATCAGCAGGATCGCCATGCGCTTGCCGACGTTCTCGCGGCTCACGTCGCGCATGATGCGCGCGCCCTTGGCATCGACTGTCAGATCGACCTTCGGCTCCTGGTTCTGGCTGTCGATGCCGGCCTGGGCATCGGTCAGGTTGTCGCCGGTGAGGATGACCTGGCGCTTCAGGATGAGCGGCGCGCCGCCGCGCTCGACATAGCGCTCGGCGCCGAACGGCACTGGCCCCGAGCCGACCGCGGCCGCGCCAGCCTCGGCGCTGTCGTCCACCAGGCGCATCTCCAGCGTGGCGGTGCGGCCGATGATGTCCTTGGCCTTGGCCGTGTCCTGCACGCCCGGCAGTTGCACGACCACGCGGTCGGCGCCCTGCTGCTGAATCACCGGCTCGGCGACGCCGAGTTCGTTGACACGGTTGTGCAGCGTGGTGATGTTCTGCTTGACCGCCTGGTCCTGGATGCGCCGGCCGGCCTCGGGCTTCAACGTGCCGACAAACCTGAAGCCGTCGCCGTCGGCGGACTCGACCCAGGCCAGGTCAGGCAGGTTGTCGGTCAACTGGTTGCGCGCTGCGTCGGCGGCAGCGCGGTCACGCACGCGCACATCGACGTTGTTGCCGTCACGCGTCACCGCCGCGCGGATGCTCTTGTCGCGCAGCAGCGTGCGCGCGTCGCCGGACAAGGCCTCGGCCTTCTTGGTCAGCGCCGCCTTCATGTCGACCTGCATCAGGAAGTGCACTCCACCGCGCAAATCCAGGCCCAGGTACATCGGCAGCGCGTTGACGCTGGCCATCCACTTCGGCGAGCGCGAGACGAGGTTCAGCGCGACGATGTACGGCGCATCGTTGGGGTCGGCGATCAGCGCCTTGGCAATGGCGTCACGCGCTTTCAGTTGCGTGTCGGTGTCGGCAAGACGCGCCCGCACCGACGCGCCTTCCAGGGCAACGAAATCGGCATTGACGCTGGCCGCCTTCAACGCTTCCTGCACACGGCCGACCAGCGCCTGATCGACCTTCACCGTCGGCTTGGCCGACGACACCTGCACCGCAGGCGATTCGCCGAAGAAGTTCGGCGCCGTGTAGAGCGCACCGACGACGAGTGCGACCGCAATGATCGCGTACTTCCACCAGGGGTATCGGTTCACGTCGGCTCTTGTTTACTTGATCGTTCCCTTGGGCAGCACTTGCACGATCGCCGTGCGCTGCACCATCAGCTCGCCGTTGCCGGCTTCGATGGAAACATAGGACTCACCGAGCTTGGTGACCTTGCCCAGCAGGCCACCGGCGGTAACGACCTCGTCGCCCTTGGCCAAGGCTTCGATCATCGCCTTGTGCTCCTTCTGGCGCTTCATCTGTGGGCGAATCATGATGAAGTACAGGACCACGAACATCAGCACCAGAGGCGCCAGCGTGATCAGGGTGGATTCGGTGCCGCCCGCGGCAGGGGCGGGCGCGGCTTGGGCGTAGGCGGTGGAAATGAACACGGATCGATCCTTGTGAGTCAGCGTGAGGTGCGGCAGTTGCGAGCGCCGCGGCCGGTTTGCAAGAGGCCCAAGCGAGCCAAACAGGGCCAAACAGGGTCGATAAGCCGATTCGGCCGGGGCTTGCCCGGTTGGCAGTGGTGCCTAAAAGAGCGCGCGATTCTAGTGCATGCCTCTGTGCCGCTACGATCGAGCTCGTCATGAAGACCCTTCGCATCGCTGTCATCGGCGCCGGCCCTGTCGGCTTGGCGCTAGCCTTGCTCGTCGCGCGCCAACTGCCGGGCGCGCAGATCACGCTGTTCGACGCGCGGCCGGCCGACCGCGACGTGTCGGCCGATCCGCGCACGCTGGCGCTGTCGCTCGGCAGCATCCAGCTGCTCGAACGGCTCGAGGCCTGGGATGCCAGTCACGCCGAACCGATTCGCGAAGTGTGGGTCTCACAGCAGTCGCCAGTGCTGGCGGTGCCAAGCTGGCTCGGTCAACCGCAAGTCCGGCTGGCTGCGACCGACATGGCGGTGCCGATGCTCGGCGCGGTGCTGGGCTACGGTGCGCTCGTCGCGCCGATGCAGCGCGCCTGGGAAGCCGCCGCGGCGCGCGAGCCAGCGCGCTTGATCAGCCGTTTCGGCACACCGGTCGATGCCCTCAAAGACCTCGTCGACGGCGTCGAAGTCGATGCCGGTGTGGCCGAAGCATTCGACGTCGCCGTCGTTGCCGAAGGCGGCGTTTTCAGCGAGCAGAAGGCGCTCGCCGACTTGAGCAGCGACTACCGCCAGGACGCCTGGGTCGGCACGGTCACGCTCGACGGCGGACGACCCGGTCTGGCCGTCGAACGCTTCACGCGCCACGGACCGGCGGCGCTGCTGCCCTTGCCTGGCGGAAGGACATCGGCGCTCGTCTGGTGCGTGCCCCGAAACGACGACCCGGTGCGCGATCTCGACGACACGCAGCGTGTTGCCGTGCTCAATACCGTCTTCGAGCCTGGCACCGGCCGCATCGCGTCGGTGTCGCCACTCAAGCGTTTTCCGCTCGGCCTGTCGGCGCAGCGCAGCCTCGTGCGCGGCCGCCAGGTGCGCATCGGCAATGCCGCACAAACGCTGCACCCTGTGGCCGGTCAGGGATTGAACCTCGGCCTGCGCGACGCCTTCGCGCTGGCCACCGCGCTGCGCGACGCATGCGACCGCAGCATCGCGTCACCGAGCCTCGACGCTGCCTTGTCGCGCGTGGCCTGGCAGCGCGCGCCCGACCGCTGGGCGCTGATCGCCACCACCGATTTTCTCGCCCGCAGCTTCACCTGGAACGCGCCGGGCCTGGACACGCTGCGCGGCGTCGGCTTGGC
>JANOEG010000613.1:0-7556 GCA_031413095.1 Burkholderiales bacterium
GCGATGGCGAGCGCGAAGGCGAGCTTCAGCGGCACCTCCATCGCCATGTAGCTGAAGGTCACCTTCAGCGCCTGCCAGAAGCGCGGGTCGGCGCTGAACATGCGCACGTAGTTCTCGCTGCCGATCCACTTCGCCGGGCTCAGCAGATCGAACCGGGTGAACGACAGGTACAGCGAGGCCAGCACCGGCCCGAGCGAGAAGCACAGGAAGCCGATCAGCCACGGCGCGAGAAAGGCGTAGCCGATCAGGTCGCGCCGCGCCGCGGCCGAGCCGCCCGCCATTTCAGGCGCGGGCGAGGACGGCGACTGCCTCGGTGTGGAACTGCTGCGCGCCTTCCTTGACGCTGCTCTTGCCGAAGGCCACCGAGTCGGCCACGCGCTTCAGCAGGTTCTCGATCTCGCCGGCGCCCTTGGGCGGCGGTGGCGGCAGCGGCACGGCGATCTTGGTCAGCGCCGCCACGTAGTCGATCTGCATCTTGCCGAGTGCATCGACTTCCGGGGCCAGCACCGCACGGGCCCCCGCCGAGCACGGCACGCCACGCTCGATGCCGAGGAACTTCACGCCTTCCGGATCGGTGACCATGTAATTGATCAGCTTGGCGGCGTCTTCCGGCGCCTTGCTCTTCGACGACACGCTCATCATCTGCGACGGCTTGATGTAGTGGCCCGAAGAGCCGGCCTTGTCGCGCGGGAAGGGGCTGATGGCGAGCTTGTTCTTGTTCAGGCCCTGGAAGGCGACGACCTGGTTCGAGTTGGCAAAGCTCATCGCGGCCAGGCCGCGCGTCAACTCGTACTCCTCGATCTTGCCGGTGTTGGTGGCGCCCACGTCGGCGGGCGGGATCACGCCGGCCTTGCGGTACTTGTCCCACAGGTCGAACCACGCGGCTGCATCGTCGGGCGTGAAACCGGCTTTGCCTTCCGGCGTATAGAGCGACTTGCCACGCTGGTTGAGCCACTGCTCGAAGCCCTGCTCCCAGCGGCTGTTGTCGCTCGAGCCCCAGTACTTGCCGGGGTTCATCTTCGAGATGTCTGCGCCGATGCGGGCGAAGTCGTCCCAGGTCCAGGCCATGTCGAGCGACTTGACGCCGGCCTTGGCGAACATGTCGGTGTCGTACACCATGGCCTTGGAATTGCTGCCGAGGTTGACGCCGTAGAGCTTGCCGTCCACCTTGCCGCCGTTGCGGTCGCCGGGGCTGAAATCAGGCAGCGGCAGCAGCGCGTCGAGCGGCAGCAGCGTGTCGCGGCGCGCGTACTCGAACAGGTAGCGGTAGTCCATCTGGATCAGGTCGGGCGCATTGCCGCCGGCCACCTGCGTGCCGAGCTTGGTCCAGTAGTCGCCCCAGCCGAGCGACTCGGCGGCGATCGTCATGCCCGTCTTCTTGGCGTACGCATCGAGCAGTGCGCGGGTGCGCTTGTCGCGGTCGGGGTTGCCCCACCAGAAGGCGCGCAGGCGCGTGCCGGCCTGCGCGAAACCCGAGGGCGACAAGCCGACGGTGGCGGCAGCGCCAGCGGTGGCGATCACTTGGCGGCGGGTGAGTATTGTTGAGCGCATGAGCAGAGTCTCCACGGTGTCGGGTTGTGCGGCAGGCCCTTCCGGCCCTTCAGGGAACTGTGACGGCAAGGCGCGGCCCGGCCGACTAGCAGTTACCCTCACGACCCGCGAAGGAGACTGAATCAATGGCAAACCGAACCGAAAAAAAGCGCCATGCCTTCGTCGGCACTGGAGGGCGCGCGTTCAGCTTCGTCGAGCCGCTGGTCACCACTTATGCGCAGGACAATGAGTTGGTGGGGCTGTGCGACCTGAGCAGCGTGCGCATGGACTTCTACAACGAGCGGCTGCGGCGGCTAGGCCACGCGGCGGTGCCCACCTACACGGCAGACCGCTTCGACGAGCTGCTGCGCAAAGAGCGGCCCGACGAGGTCTTCGTCTGCAGCCAGGACTCGACGCATCACGACTACATCGTGCGCGCGCTGCATGCCGGCTGCGACGTCATCACCGAAAAGCCGATGACGACGGACGCCGCCAAGTGCCGCACCGTGCTCGATGCGGTGGCCACCACGGGCAAGCGACTGCGCGTGGCCTTCAACTACCGCTGGGCGCCGTTTCGCACCAAGGTCAAGGAGCTGATCCTCGCCGGCACCAGCGGCCGCGTGCACTCGGTCAACCTCGAATACCTGCTCGACACGCACCACGGTGCGGACTACTTCCGCCGCTGGCACGCGCAGATCGAGAACTCGGGCAGCCTGCTCGTGCACAAGGCCACGCACCACTTCGACCTGGTGAACTGGTGGCTCGACGCGATCCCCCAGCAGGTCTTCGCCTACGGTGACCGCGTATTCTACGGCCGCGACAACGCTATCGCACGCGGCGACGAGAAGCTGACGCGCTACCCGCGCTACACCGGCGAGCCGCTGGCCGCAGCCGATCCTTTCCGGCTCGACCTTTCCGAGAGCGAGTCCTTCCGCGAGCTCTATCTGAAGGCCGAAGCAGAGTCGGGCTACGTTCGCGACCGCAATGTCTTCCGCGACGGCATCGACATCCCGGACCAGATGTCGCTCAACGTGCGCTATCGGACGGGCGAGCTGCTGACCTACTCGCTCGTCTGCTACAGCCCGCGCGAGGGCATGCGCGTCACTTTCAATGGCGACCGCGGCCGCATCGAGTACCACGAGTTCATCGGCACGCACATGAACCGCGCCGTCGCCCCCGGCGAGTGGCAGGTGGAAGAGCGGCCCGGCGCCGAAGCCGAAGGCGAGTGGATCCGCGTGTTCCCGCATTTCGCCAGCAGCTATCTCGTCGAGATGCCGGAAATCCGCGCCGCGCACGGCGGCGCCGACGAGATCCTCAACGCGCGCTTCTACGGCCCGCCACAGCCGCCCGATGCGCTCGGCCGCACCGCCGGGCACGAGCAGGGCGCGGCGTCGATCGCTGTCGGCATCGCCGGCATGGAATCGATCCGCAGCAACCGGCCAGTGGATGTCGCCGACGTCGTGGCGCTGAATCCTCGGGCCCGGCGCCTGTCGGAACTGGCGTAGCGCCCAGGCACAGGTACGAGCGTGGTTGACCACCGATCGCAATGCAACCAAAATGGTTGCACTTCGACTCCTGGTGCCACCATGCCGACGACGCTGACGCTCAAGAACATTCCCGACGAGGTGTACGAGCGCCTGAAAGCTGCTGCGGCCAACAACCGCCGGAGCCTGAATCGCGAAGCCATTGTCGTGCTGGAGGCGGCTCTTGCGCCGGGGCAGGTTCCGGCGCTCGAACGCGTCGCGCGCGCCCGCGCGCTGCGCGCTGCCTTGCCCGAGCGTGCGAGGTTTCACGCCAAGGAAATCGACGCCTTGAAGCGTACGGGCAGGCCGTGATCGTCGTCGACAGCAACGTCATCGCCTACCTCTACCTGCCGGGCGAGCACACCGCCGCTGCAGAGGCCCTGATGCAGCGCGACAGCAAGTGGGCGGCACCCCTGCTGTGGCGCAGCGAGGTGCGCAACGTCCTGGCGGGCTACCTGCGACGCGGTACTCTGTCGTTCGAACAGACTTTGGCCATCCAGTCCGAGGCCGAGGACCTGCTGCGCGGCGGCGAGTACGAGGTCTCTTCCGCCGCCGTTCTGGAACTTGTTGCCGCCAGCGACTGCACGGCCAACGACTGCGAGTTCGTCGCCGTAGCTCGCCACCTCGGCACTAGATTGGTGACGATGGACGCCAAGCTGCTGAAAGCATTTCCCAAGGACGCGCAGGCGTTGAATGAGGCATGAGCAGCCCGAAAGCCGCCTTGATCGTCGGCGCCGGTGACGCCACCGGCGGCGCGATCGCACGCCGCTTCGCGCGCGAGGGCTACATCGCCTGCGTCACGCGGCGCACGGCCGACAAACTCGAACCGCTGGTGCAAAGCATCCGCGACAGCGGCGGCCAGGCGCACGGCTTCGGCTCCGACGCGCGCGACGAAGCGGCAGTGATCGAGCTCGTGGCGACCATCGAGCGCGACATCGCACCGATCGAGGTGGCGGTGTTCAACATCGGCGCCAACGTGCGCTTCAACGTCACCGACACCACCGAGCGCGTCTACCGCAAGGTCTGGGAGATGGCCGCGCTGGCCGGCTTTCTGGTCGGCCGCGAGGCAGCGCGCGCGATGCTGCCGCGCGGCCGCGGCACGATCATCTTCACGGGAGCCACGGCCAGCCTGCGCGGCGGCGCGGGCTTTGCCGCGTTCGCCGGCGCCAAGCATGCGCTGCGCGCGCTGGCGCAAAGCATGGCGCGCGAGCTCGGGCCACAAGGCATCCACGTCGCGCACACCGTGATCGACGGTGCCATCGACACGCAGTTCATCGCCGAGAACTTTCCGCAGCGCTACGCACTGAAGGACAAGGACGGCATTCTGAATCCCGAGCACATTGCCGAGGCGTATTGGCAACTGCACTGCCAGCCGCGCAGCGCGTGGACGCACGAGATGGACCTGCGGCCCTGGATGGAAACCTGGTGACACCATGACGAACAAAACAATCGAGTTCTGGTTCGACTTCGGCAGCCCGACCACCTACCTCGCGCACACACAACTGCCGCGCATCGCGCGCGAGACCGGCGCGTTGCTGATCTACAAGCCGATGCTGCTCGGCGGCGTTTTCAAGGCCACCGGCAATGCGAGTCCGGTCAGCGTGCCGGCCAAGGGCCGTTGGATGAACCGCGACATCGCGCGCTGGGCAGCGCGCTACGGCGTGCCCTTCGCGTTCAACCCGCACTTCCCGATCAACACGCTGACGCTGATGCGCGGCGCGACAGGGCTGCAGATGCAATCACCCGAGGCCTTCGCGCGTTATGTCGATGCCGTATTCGACGCGATGTGGGTGCAGCCGCGCAACCTCGGCGATGCAGGCGAACTGGCCGCGGCGCTCGCCAAGGCGGGCTTCGATGCCGAGGCCTTCGCCGCGCTCGTCGCCGACCTCGAAGTCAAGGCCGCGCTGGTGGCGCAGACCGAACAGGCCGTGGCACGCGGCGTGTTCGGAGCGCCGACCTGCTTCGTTGGCGACGAGATGTTCTTCGGTCAGGATCGGTTGGAGTTTGTGCGGGAAGCGGTGGGCGCCGAGGGGCCGCTGTAGTGATGGAAGCTTGAAGCATCGGAGATCTGCAAGACCCGTACGCCGATCATCACGGCCAGGCGTTCGCCTCGGCAGAAAGCCAAAGCAGCAGAGATAGACGGTACGATCACGGCCGTCGCGGACCCGTGTAAACCGTGCTCGGGATAGTGTCTGGCATGGACCGCATCCACTTATCTCAAGGCCCTGGCTCTGGGCGCAGAGGGACATCGTGCGAGATTTCAACTGGACTTGCCCGCACTGTGAGCGCGCGGTCACCATTACCGCTCAGCGCTGCTCAACGAACATACACACGCTTCCCATCGAGAACTCCAATGGCCGAAGGAGCCTTTGGTCTCAGTTCATCGTGTGCCCAAACCCGGATTGCACCAAGTTCACGTTGACCGCCGAGCTTCATGAGAGTGAAAGGGCGCAGACCACGCACATCTTCGAAAGGTTCCTCAACAAGCTCAGCGAGTGGGCCCTTGTGCCATCGTCGGCGACGAAGCACTTCCCGGACTATGTGCCAGAAGTTATCCGTCAAGACTACGCCGAAGCCTGTCAGATACGGGACCTTAGTCCGAAGGCTTCCGCAACTCTCTCGCGCCGATGCTTACAAGGAATACTCCGGGACTTCTGGCAGGTAAAGCCAGGTCGCTTGGTAGACGAGATAGATCAAGTCCGAAACCGAGTAGACGCCATCACTTGGAATGCCATCGATGCGGTTAGAAAGCTCGGCAATATCGGCGCGCACATGGAAAAGGACATCAACGTAATTGTCGACGTTGATCCAGGCGAGGCTGGCCTCCTAATCGGGCTGGTCGAAACGTTGTTGAAAGAGTGGTATGTAGCGCGTGCTGAGCGCACTGCGCGCATGGATGCCGTTATCGCGGCGGCTGCAACCAAGAAGTCACCTTAAAGCGCCTTGTGGAAATGCGACCGCGCATGCCTTTTTTTTCGCCGTAGCTCACACCTTCAAGAAGTCCCGATCCGTTGCGAAGTTCGCTTACAGCTACAGCAGCGTGCCACCACCGAGCCGCAAACACCTCACCCCTTCCCCAACGCCGGCCTCCCAAACAACGCCGACACCCCACGTGTCGCCGCCAGATCGGCCGCCGCCTGCAGCAACGCCGGCGCCAACTGCTGCATGCGTGGCACCGTCAGCCGCATCCGCGGCCCGGCGATGCTGATGACGCCGATCGCCGGCTTGCCGCGCTCGCGCACCGGCGCGGCCATCGCGGTCATGCCGGGCGCGAAGACCTCGTCGATCATCGAATAGCCGCGCTCGCGAGCCGTGTGCAGCATCTTCAGCAGCGCCTGCACGGTGGTCGGCGCGTTGGGGCCGTAGTCCTTCGGCGCGCCGAAGCCCTGGCGCGAGACGAGTTCGAGCGCGCGCTCGTCGCTGAGCGTCAGCAGCCACGCGTGGCCGGTGGCGGTGCACGACAGGCGCGCGTCGGTGCCCATGTCGGGGTCGTAGCGCAGACCCTTGCGCGCACCATGCGACTTGGCGACCCACGTCAGGTGCTCGCCATCGACGATCGCCAGCCGCACCAGTTCGCCCGACTGCTGCGCCACGCGCTCGATCAGCGGCTCGGCGATGTCGACGATGCCCGAGGTGCTGAGATACGCCAGGCCGAGCGACACCAGCTTGGTGGTCATGGCGTAGTCACCCTGCGCGCGCGGCTGGCGCACGTAGCCGCGCTGCTTCAGATCGGCCAGCAAGCGGTGGCAGACGCTGCGTGGCATCTCGAGGTCGTCGGCGATCTGCGCCATCGGCAGGCCGTCCGGGTGTTGCGCCAGCAACTCGAGGATCGCCAGACCGCGGTCGAGGCCTTGGTTCATGGACGGTGCTTGTTCTTCATGAATCTCATGATACGGAACAGGATTCCTGTGAGGAATAGCGTTTCCATCTGGCCCGAATACTTGCGTCGCGCAAACGCACCACAGCGCAACCCCCAACATCTTCAGAGCCCCTCACCATGACGAAGACAACCTCCACCCTCCTCGCCGCCTGCCTGGCCCTCGCAACGCTGCACCTGCCCGCAGCCGCCCAGGACATTCAGGAACGGACGATCAAGTTCGGCCACCTGAACAACACCGATCACCCGACCAGCACGGGGGTCAAGAAGTTTGCCGAGATCGTGGCAGCCAAGAGCGGCGGCAAGATCAAGGTCACGGAATTCGCCAGCAGCCAGTTGGGCAACGAGCTGCAGCAGCAAGCGGCGATGCAGGGCGGCGTGCAGGAAATGCTCGTGGCGTCGACGACGTCGCTGGCCGGCATCGTCAAGGAATTCGGCCTCTTCGACTTCCCCTTCCTGTTCAGCAATGCGCAGCAAGCCGACGCCATGGTCGACGGCCCGCTGGGCAAGATGCTCGGCGCCAAGCTGGCGGACAAGGGCGTGGTCGTGCTCGGTTTCTTCGACCTGGGTTTCCGCAACGTCACCAACAGCAAGCGGCCGATCACGAAGGGCGAGGATCTGGATGG
>JANOEG010000614.1:0-1787 GCA_031413095.1 Burkholderiales bacterium
GATGACAAGGTCCGCGACATCCGCAACTACATCGTCAAGGGCGTGCTCTGGCAGGCCTTCACGACCGAGCAGCCGGTGGCGCTCTTGATCGACGAGATCGACAAGGCCGACATCGAATTTCCGAACGACCTGCTGCGCGAACTCGACCGCATGGAGTTCTACGTTTACGAGACGCGCGAGCTGGTCAAGGCCAGGCACCGCCCGGTGGTCTTCATCACCAGCAACAACGAGAAGGAGCTGCCCGACGCTTTTTTGCGCCGCTGCTTCTTCCACTACATCAAGTTCCCGGATGCCGACACGATGCGCGCCATCGTCGATGTGCACTTCCCTGGCCTGAAAAAAGAGCTGCTCGCGGCCGCGCTGAAGAACTTCTACGACGTGCGCAACCTGCCGGGCCTGAAGAAAAAGCCGTCGACCTCTGAACTGCTCGACTGGCTGAAGCTGCTGGTGGCTGAAGACATTCCGCTCGAAGCGCTGCAAAGCAAGGACGACAAGGTGGCCGTGCCGCCGCTGGTCGGCGCGCTGCTGAAGAACGAGCAGGACGTGACGCTGTTCGAAAAGCTGGTCTTCATGCAAAGGCACAACCGCTGATGGCTTGGCCGGACTCGGTCACGCTGCACGGCCCGCACGCGACGCTGCGTCCGCTTTCGCACGAGTATCACGACGCGCTGTGCGATGCCGCGTGCGACGGCGAACTCTGGAAGCTCTGGTACACGAGCGTCCCGTCGCCCGAGGGCATGCGCGCCGAGATCGCGCGCCGGCTCGATCTGCGCGCCGCGGGCTCGATGCTGCCTTTCGCCGTCTTCGACGCTGCGGGCCGGGCCGTCGGCATGACGACCTACATGAACATCGACGCCATCAACAAGCGCGTCGAAATCGGCAGCACCTGGTATGGGCAGAGCGCGCAGCGCACGCCACTCAACACGCAATGCAAACGCCTGCTGCTCGGCCACGCGTTCGAAGTGCTCGACTGCATCGCCGTCGAATTCCGCACGCACCGCCTGAACACGCAAAGCCGCCGCGCCATCGAGCGCCTCGGTGCGCAGCTCGATGGCGTGCTGCGCTCGCACACGCGCGCCTCCAACGGCTCGCTGCGAGACACGGCCGTGTACAGCATCACGGCCGCCGAGTGGCCGGCCGTGCGCTCGCATCTCGATTGGCAACTGGCCAGGCCGCGCTGAAGATCGCGGCGGTATGGCGTGGCGGCGCTTGCAGCAGACGCTCCCGTGACGCACCCACCCGCACCCCACCCACCCGTCGCGCAACCCATAAGCGATGACTTGCTCGAACGCGGCGCCGAGCTGGCGCTGCTCGCGCAGCGCCTGGCTGCGCTGTGCGCAGCCGGCCCGGTGGGCGGCTGCGTCCTGCTGAGCGCTGAAGCCGGCGGCGGCAAGACCAGCCTGCTGGTCAGCGCTCTGCACCGCGCGCCTTCGCAGATCGACTGGCTGTGGGGCACCTGCGAGCCGATGTTGTCGCCCCCGCCACTGGGTGCCTTGGCCGATTGCCTGGACCGCCTGCCACCCGCGCTGTCCGCCGCAGTGCGAGCCGGGCGCCACACGCCGGAAGTGCTGGCCGGTGTGCTGGCGATGTTGCGCGACCCGCCGAAGCCCACGGTACTCGTCATCGACGACGCGCAGTGGGCCGACAGCGCCACGCTCGATCTGCTGCGCTACCTGGGCCGGCGCATCGAAAGTACACGCGCGCTGCTCGTGCTCAGCTACCGCGACGACGCGCTCGCGAGCGACCACCCGCTGCTGGGCGTGCTGGCCGGGCTGCCCGCGCGCAGT
>JANOEG010000615.1:0-4200 GCA_031413095.1 Burkholderiales bacterium
AGCACGCGGTTGCGCCCGGCGCGTTTCGCGGTCAGCAATTCATCGTCGGCGCGCTTGAGTAGGGTCTGCCAGTCGGCCGACACGCAGATCGAATCGGCCACACCGGCGGAAAAGCTGGTGCCGGCATCGCCGACCGCACCCTGCACCAGCGACTCGACGCGCCAGCGCTTGAGCAGCGCAGCGATCTTGCGCCGCGCGCCAGCGGCGTCGGTCTCGGGCATCAACACGCAGAACTCTTCGCCGCCGTAGCGGCAGGCGACGTCGCTCTTGCGCAGGTTGGCGACGAGCACGCGGCCGAAGGCGGCTAGCAAGCGGTCACCGGCATCGTGGCCGCGTTCGTCGTTGACGCGCTTGAAGTGGTCGAGGTCGATGATCACCGCCGCCAGCGGCTTGTGATCACGTTGCGACAAGGCCCACATCGCGGGCAGCGTGTTGTTAAGGTGGCGGCGGTTGAACAGGCCGGTGAGCTCGTCGCGCGTGGCCTGCTGGCGCAGCGCTTCCTGCAAGGCCTGCACTTCGCTCATCTTCTGCGACAGCGCCTGGTTGGTCGCTTCGAGTTGGGCGCGTGCGCGTTCGGTGGCGCGGCGCTGCGCGTCTTTTTCGTTGATCTGGTGCTGCAGACGCAGCAGCTCGGTCTGCAAGGCCGCGGCCTGATAGTGCGCACGCGCAGCCATCTGCGCCCGCTCCTGTGACAGGCGCTGCCACTCGCGCACAGCAGCCAACGCGCTGGCCGCGTCACCTTGCGCTTCTAGCACCTGCGAGTGCAGCAGGTGGACCGCGCAGCGCACGCGCAGGCTGACGCCGAGGTCGCCCGCCGCGGCCCGGTCGTGCGCACCTTCGAGTTGCGCTGCAGCGCGCGGCAGATCGCCCTCGGCGCGGGCGAGCAGCGCTTCGGCCAGCGCCAGTTCGAGCTGCTCCTCGACGATCGGTTCGCGTTCGACCTTGCGCGCCAGCTCGACGAGCCGGCGGCCGAGCGCCACATCAAGCGCACCGAAGGCCGCGATCGCCATGGTCTCGAAATGCGGCGTCAGCGCACCGCGTCCGCTGGCGTCGGTGGGTAGGGCCATCACCTGCTCGATGTCCGGCAGCACCTCGGCGGCGCGGCCGACTTCGGTCAGGATGATGATGCGATTGACCCACAGCACACTGGCCAGCCGCGGGTTCTTGGTGTGGTCGAAACGCGCCAGGCCAGCCTCGACATGCTTCAAGGCTTCGTCGTAGTCGCCGAGCTGCATCAGCTCGTGGGCAAGGTTGCAATGCAGCACCGCGTCGTAGCCATGGCCGCGCGCCGGCGGAGCGTCGCGCAACGCCTGGTACATGTAGGCGAAGGCCCGCTCGGACTCGTTGCGTGCCGAGTAGCAACCGGCGATCGCGTTGAGCAGCAGGCCGCGCTGATCGTGGCGCAGCACCGCCAGGCCTTCGTCGCGCAGCGCCAGCACGAGCCGCAACGATTCGTCGTAGCGACCCTCGCGCCACAAGCCACGCGCCAGACCGGTCTGCGCCAGGATGCGGCCGGGCCCGTCGCCCAGGCGCTCGAAGATCTGCTGCGCGGCACGCAACTCCGGCGCGGCCACGCGCGGCCGCGCGAAATAGATCAAGTGAAAACCGCGCGCCAGGCGTGCCCAACCCTCGCCGGCCGCATCGCTGCGCGCTAACGCCTTGGCGAGCGCCTGTTCGGCCAGTTCGATGGCGCGCGTGGAGTCGACGTGCAACAGCTTCCAGGCCTGCTGCGCCAGGCGGCGCGCTTCACTGGTGCGGGCGGGGGTGGGAGAACCCATGCCGGGATTGTGAGCGTCGACCGTGCCTTGTCGGACTGCGTGGCCTCGGCAAGATGGAGGATGAAGTGAGCACTGTGCACGGTCGCCGGCCGAGCTTGCACCTCTTGGAAAGGCGGCCCCGGAGTCGTAGCATCACCGTCCCCTCAGGAGACACCCATGGCCGCCGACTCTGTCTGCACGCTCGTTCCCTACTTCAAGGTCAAGCCCGGCCAACTCGCTGCGTTCAAGGCCGGCGTGGCCGGCTTTGTGGAGCGCACGAAGTCCGAGAAGGGCTGCGCCCACTATGCGTTTTCGTTCGACGGCGACGCCGTGCATTGCCGCGAAGGCTATGACGACGCTGCAGCCGTGCTCGCCCACCTCGACAACGTCGGCGCGCTGCTCGGCGAGGCGCTGAAGATCGCTGACATCACGCGCCTGGAAATCCACGGCCCCGCCGCCGAGATCGAGAAGCTACGGGGCCCGCTGGCCGGCTTGAAGCCGCAGTTCTTCCTGCTCGAGCCGGGCGGGATTCGGCGCTGATTCCGACTCAGCGCCAGGCGCTGGCGCGATCGAGCGCCACGATGGTCGGCGCGTCGAGCGTGAGCGAATCTGCTCCCGCGAGTTCATCGAATTGCGCCACCGACGTGGCGCTCGCAATCGGCGCCGTCAGGCCCGGCCGCGCCATCTGCCAAGCCAGCGCCACCTGGGCGGGTGTAGCGTTGAGCGCGCCGGAAGCTTCATCGAGCGCAGCGAGAATGCGGAATCCGCGCTCGTTGAAGTAGGCCTGCTTCACACCGCCGCCGCGCGGGCTCTTCGCGAGATCGGCCTCGCTGCGGTACTTGCCGGTGAGGAATCCGCGCGCCAAGCCGAAAAAGTTGATGACACCGACCTCGCGTGCGCGCACCAGCGGCTCCAGCTCGGCCTCGTAGGGCTCACGGTCGGCCAGGTTGTACAGCGGCTGCAGCGTCTCGTAGCGCGGCAGGCCGAAACGTTCGCTCGCATCGAGCGCCAGCGCCAGACGCGCGGCGGTGAAGTTGGAGGCGCCGATGGCGCGCACCTTGCCGGCGCGGATCAGATCGGCGTACGTGCCCAGCGTGTCTTCGAACGGTGTTTTGATGTCGTCGTCATGCGACTGGTAGAGATCGATGTGGTCAGTCTGCAGGCGGCGCAGTGAGTCATCGATGGCCTGGCGGATCCACTTCGGCGACAGGCCCGTGCGGCCTTCGCCCTCTTCGCCCATCGGCTTGCCGACCTTGGTGGCGATCAGCACCTGGTTGCGCTTGCCGCTCTTCTTCAACCAGCGGCCGATGATCGTCTCCGACTCGCCGCCCGCGTGCCCCGGCACCCAGCGCGAATACACGTCGGCCGTGTCGATGAGGTTGAAGCCGGCGCCGACAAAGGCATCGAGCAGACGAAACGATGTCGCTTCATCGGCCGTCCAGCCGAACACATTGCCGCCGAAAGCCAGCGGTGCGGTGGCGAGGCCGGAGCGGCCGAGCGGGCGCTGTTGCATGCTCATACCGCGTTGCGCCGCGCCACCCAGAACGTCGCGCCCTGATCGCCGTAGCGCTCGGCGTGCGGCACCTCGCGCGCCAGCTCGAAGCCGTCGCCGGCCTTCAAGTGACGCACCTGCGCGCCCTCGGTCAGCCAGAGCTCGCCGCGCGTGACCAGCGCCTTGACGGTGAACGGGTGGCAGTGTTCGTCCAGCACCTGGCCGGGCTGCCACTCGCGCACCAGCACGTCGTCATAGCCTTCGGCGCGCATGTCCGACTCGAACTGCTCGTAGGTTCTTTCATGGCCTGCCATCACATGCTCCTTCTGTACTGCCCACCCACCTCGAACAACGCGCTCGTGATCTGCCCCAACGAGCAGACGCGCACGGCGTCCATCAGCACGTCGAAAACGTTCTTGTTGTCGATCACCGCTTGCTGCAGGCGCTTGGCCATCGCGGGCGCATCGGCAGCGTGCTTCGCATGGAAGTCGGAGAGCCGCTTCAACTGCGACTGTTTCTCTTCTTCCGTCGATCGCGCCAGCTCGATGTGACCCTGCACCGCGTCGCCGTGCGGGTTGCGGAAGGTGTTGACGCCGATGATCGGGTACTCGCCGGTGTGTTTCTGCATCTCGTAGTGCATCGACTCTTCCTGGATCTTGCCGCGCTGGTAGCCGGTCTCCATCGCGCCGAGCACGCCGCCGCGCTCGCTGAGCCGCTCGAACTCGGACAGCACGGCCTCTTCCAGCAGCTCGGTCAGCTCGTCGATGACGAAGGCCCCCTGGCTGGGGTTCTCGTTCTTCGCCAGGCCCCACTCGCGATTGATGATGAGCTGGATGGCCATCGCGCGGCGCACGCTCTCGCCAGTGGGCGTGGTGATGGCCTCGTCATAGGCATTGGTGTGCAGCGAGTTGCAGTTGTCGTAGACCGCGATCAGCGCCTGCAGCGTGGTGC
>JANOEG010000616.1:0-8521 GCA_031413095.1 Burkholderiales bacterium
GCAACGTCAGTGCCGCCAGCGTGGGCGCCATCCAGCGCGGGCTGCTGCAGATCGAGGAACAAGGCGGCGGCAAGTTTTTCGGCGAGCCCATGCTCGACATCAACGACTTCATGCAGACCGAGAAGGGCAAGGGTGTGATCAACATCCTGGCTGCCGACAAGCTGCTGTCGGCGCCGCGCCTGTACGCGACCTTCCTGCTGTGGATGCTGTCGGAGCTGTACGAGACGCTGCCCGAAGTGGGCGATCTCGACAAACCGAAGATGACCTTCTTCTTCGACGAAGCACATTTGTTGTTCAACGAAGCGCCGAAGGTGCTGCTGGAACGAATCGAGCTGGTGGTGCGCCTGGTGCGCTCGAAGGGCGTCGGCGTGTACTTCGTGACGCAGAACCCGCTCGACATTCCGGACAGCGTGCTCGGCCAGCTCGGTAACCGCGTGCAGCATGCGCTGCGCGCCTTCACGCCGCGCGATCAGAAGGCGGTGCAATCGGCGGCCAGCACGATGCGCGCCAATCCGAAGCTCGACGTGCAGACGGCGATCACCGAACTCGGCGTCGGCGAGGCGCTGATCAGCTTCCTCGACGACAAGGGCCGGCCGAGCATCACCGAGCGTGTGTTCGTGCTGCCGCCGGGCAGCCGCATCGGGCCGATCAACGCGGACGAGCGTAAGGCGCTGCAGGCGTCGTCGCTGGTGGCAGGGGTGTACGAAAAGACGGTGGACCGCGAATCGGCGTTCGAGAAATTGAAGGGTCGCGCCGAGGCGTCGGCGGATGCGGCGCCCGCCGGCGGCACGTCGAAAGCAGGCGCCCCCGCCGCGAAGCAGGACGCGGGCGGCGGGTTGCTCGATGGCTTGAAGGGCGCCATCTTCGGCAGCACCGGCCCGCGCGGCGGCAAGCACGAGGGTCTGGCCGAAGCGGCAGCGCGCAGCGCGGTGCGCAGCGTCGGCTCGGCCGTCGGCCGCGAGATCATCCGCGGCGTGCTCGGCTCGCTGCTCGGCGGACGCCGGCGTTGAGAGGGCAGCGAGTCGCCATGCACTTCGTCATCTGGATCGCGCTTGCTGTCGTCGCCGTGTTGCTGGCGGCAAGGCTCGGCGCGTTCTCCGGCAAGCCGCCGGCGAACATCGGCGTGCGCGACGGCAAATTGAAGGCGCCGGCCAAGACGCCCAACAGCGTCAGCAGCCAGGCCGATCTGTGGCCCGATGCGGCGCAGAAGGACTATGCGCGCATAGCGCCGCTGGCGTTGGTCAGCATCAGCGCCGACGGCGGTGCGGGCGACGGCAAGGCCACCATCGCCAAGATCGCCAAGGTGATCGAAGATCTGCCCGGCTCGCAGATGGTCGAGCAGAGCGACAACTACCTCTACGCCCAGTTCACGACGCCGCTGCTGCGCTTCATCGACGACGTCGAGTTCTGGTTCGACCCCGCGGCTGGCGTGGTCCAGGTGCGCTCGGCCTCACGCCTCGGGCAGAAGGATTTCGGCGTCAACCGGGCGCGCATCGAGAACATCCGCGCTCGCCTGGCCACCGCCGCTTGACGGCCACGCGGCGCCGCTTCGCGCCACCGGGCGCCGGTTTGTCGCTCCGTTCTGGCCGGGCTTGTGCGGCCGGCGGATGATCGTGCCGCAAACGATGAACAAGGTGCTCGACTCCCTGCCCCGCCCGCTGGCCTTCGTGCTGCGGCACCTGCTGATCGGCGTGCCGCTGGCAGCGTTCATCGCGCTGTTCCTGTCGATCGCGTTCGACGACAGCTACGTCAGGAACTTTGTCTATTCGATGTGCATCGGCCTGACGTGCCAATTCGTGATCGACCTCGGCAGGCGCGGTGCGGCACACTCGCTGCAGCGCTTCGGGTTGGGCAGCGACGCCACGCAGCGCGGCGGCTGGCCGGGCTGGCCGATCACCCTGATCATCATCGTGCTGGGCGTGTGGATCGGGCTGAACGTCGGTTACGCGATGGCCGGCCGCCTGATGGGGCAGTCGATCCCGACGCCGGGCCAGCAAGACGTGCGCACGCTGTTCATCATCGTCACGGTCTGCCTGCTGGCCTCGATCGGCTTCACCATCGTCTCGTGGGGCCGCGCGCGCCTGTCGGCAAGCGAAGCGCAGGCGCAGCGCGCGCAACGAGCCGCGGCCGAGAACCAGTTGAAGCTGCTCGAGTCGCAGCTCGAACCGCACATGCTGTTCAACACGCTGGCCAACCTGCGCGTGCTGATCGTGCTCGACCCTCCGAAGGCACAGGCCATGCTCGACCGGCTGATCGCCTTTCTCCGCGCCACGCTGGGAGCCAGCCGCGTCGGCATGCACCCGTTGTCAGCGGAGTTCGAGCGCCTCGGCGACTACCTGGCGCTGATGCAGGTGCGCATGGGGCCGCGGCTGCAGTACACGTTCGAACTGCCGAACGATCTACGAGATGCCATGTTGCCGCCGCTGCTGTTGCAGCCGCTGGTGGAGAACTCCATCACCCATGGACTGGAGCCGAAAGTCGAGGGCGGACGCATCGACGTTCGTGCCGCACGCGACGGCGCCACGCTCGTGCTGACGGTGATCGACAGCGGCGTCGGTGTGTCTGCGCACGCCGGCACGCAAGGCACACGCTTCGGCACGCAGCAAGTGCGCGATCGTCTGGCTACGCTGTATGGCAACGGTGCCAGGTTCGCACTCAACCCCGCCGCCAACGGCGGCACCGAAGCCCGCGTCACTTTGCCCCTGAATAAAAGCCCATGAAAATCACCGCGCTGATCGCTGAAGACGAACCCCTGCTGGCCGAGGGCTTGAAGCAAGAGTTGGCTGCGCTGTGGCCGCAGTTGCAAGTCGTGGCCAGCGTCGGTGACGGCGCTGCGGCGGTGGAGCGCACGCTGGCGCTGCGGCCGCAAGTCTGCTTCTTCGACATCCGCATGCCCGGCATGAGCGGGCTCGAAGCGGCGCAGGCGCTGGCCGAGGACTGGCCGCACGACGCGCCGTTTCCGCTGCTCGTCTTCGTCACCGCCTACGACCAGTACGCACTCGCGGCCTTCGAAGCACAGGCGGTGGACTATGTTGTCAAGCCGGTGCAACGCGAGCGGCTGGCGGCCTGTGTGGCACGGCTGCAAGCGCGGCTCGCGTCGCTCGGGCCGGCTGCCGAAGCGCTACAGCAGTCGGTCGATCAACTGCGTGCCTTGTTGGGTAGCGCTGCGTTGCCTGCGACATCACGGCTCGAAGTCATCCAGGCGCAAGTCGGGCAGATCGTTCACCTGGTGCCGATCGACGAGGTGATCTACCTCGAAGCGGCCGACAAGTACGTGCGCGTCATCACCGCCGACAAGGAGCACCTGATCCGCCTGTCGCTCAAGGAGTTGCTGCCGCAGCTCGATCCACAGCGCTTCTGGCAGGTCCACCGCGGCACGATCGTGCAGGCGCGCTGCATTGCGCAAGCGCGGCGTGAAGAGTCGGGCAAGGTGACGCTGTTCCTGCGCGGCCGGCCTGAAACGCTGACGGCCAGCCGGCTGTATGCACATCTCTTCAAGGGTCAGTGACGAGACAAAGCCGCTCGATAGAATCGCGCGCATGTCCTCTGTGCCGACTGAAGCCGATACCAAGCCGACCCACTTCCTGCGCCAGATCATCGAGCGCGATCTCGCGGCGCACGTCAACGAGGGCCGCCGCTTTGCGGGTTCGCCAGGCGACGCAGCACATCACGCGCAGGGATCGATCGACGCCGCCAAGATCCGCACGCGCTTCCCGCCCGAGCCCAACGGCTACCTGCACGTCGGCCACGCCAAGAGTATCTGCCTGAACTTCGGCCTCGCTGCTGACTACGGCGGCATCTGCCACCTGCGCTTCGACGACACCAACCCGGAGAAGGAAGAGCAGGAGTACGTCGATGCGATCATCGAAGCCGTGCATTGGCTCGGCTTCGACTGGAACGCGGGCGGGGTTTCGCATCTGTTCTACGCCAGCAGCTATTTCGATTTCATGGCGCGTGCCGCTGAAGCGTTGATCGACGACGGCCTGGCCTATGTCGATGAGCAGAGCGCCGACGAGATGCGCGCCACGCGCGGCGACTTCGTCACGCCCGGCACCAACAGCCCGTTCCGCTCGCGCAGCGTGGCCGACAACCGCGCGCGCTGGGCCGAGATGAGAAGCGGCCGCATGGAAGACGGTGCGGCGGTGCTGCGCGCCAAGATCGACATGGCGTCGCCGAACATCAACCTGCGCGACCCGGCGATGTACCGCATCAAGCACGCCACGCACCACGCCACCGGCGACGCGTGGTGCGTCTATCCGATGTACACCTTTGCGCACCCGATCGAGGATGCGCTGGAGCGCATCACGCACAGCTTCTGCACGCTCGAGTTCGAAGATCAGCGGCCGTTCTACGACTGGCTGCTCGAACACCTGGCGCGTCTGGGCTTGCTGGCCACGCCGCTGCCGAAACAGTACGAGTTCGGCCGCCTGAACATCAAGGGCGTGATGACGAGCAAGCGCAAGTTGAAGGCGCTGGTCGATGAAAATCACGTCTCCGGCTGGGACGATCCGCGCATGCCAACGATCTTCGGCCTGCGCCGGCGCGGCTACACGCCGGCTTCGCTGCGGCTGATGGCCGAGCGCACGGGGGCCTCGAAGACCAACATCTGGGTCGACATGTCGGTGCTCGATGGCGCGCTGCGTGAAGACCTCGAGGGTCAGGCGTCGCGGGCGATGGCCGTGATCGAGCCGCTGAAGTTGAAGCTGCTCAATTGGTCCGAAGTCGTGCCTTGCCGCGCGCCGGTGCATCCGCAAAAGCCGGAGCTGGGCCATCGCGAGTTCGGCTTCGGTCCCGAGTTGTGGATCGAGCGCGACGACTTCGCCGAGGTGCCGCCCAAGGGCTTCTTTCGCCTCTTCCCCGGCAACAAGGTGCGCCTCAAGTACGGCTATGTCGTCGAGTGCACCGGCTGCGAGAAGGACGCTGATGGCAAGGTCACGGCGGTGCTGGCCAGCGTCGTGCCCGACACCAAGAGCGGTACGCCCGGCGCCGACGCGGTGAAGGTCAAAGGCACGATCACCTGGATCGGCGCGCACGATGCCGTGGCCGCGGAGCTGCGCCTGTTCGATCGCCTGTTCACCGAAGACCAGCCTGACGCCGACGGCCGCGACTTCCGCAGCGTGCTGAACCCGGCGAGCCGGCGCGTCGTGCACGGTTTTGTCGAGCCGGGCGTTGCATCCTTCGGGGCCGAGTCACGGCTGCAATTCGAACGCCATGGCTACTTCGTCGCCGACCGCGTGGACCACCGCGCCGGCCAGCATCTCGTTTTCAACCGCATCACAGGACTCAAGGATGGCTACAAGTAAGTTGCTCTTCATCGCCGCGGCGTGCCTCGCCACTTCCACAGCGTTTGCGCAAGCAGCGGTGCCCGCTGCCGGCGGCGGGCTTGTCTACAAGTCCCTCAAGGACGGCACGGGCCCCTCACCCACCGCAACCGATGTCGTCAAGGTGCACTACCGCGGCACGCTGCAAGACGGCAAGGAGTTCGACAGCTCGCACTCGCGCGGCCAGCCCGCCGAGTTCCCACTCAACCGCGTCATCAAATGTTGGACTGAAGGCGTGCAGAAGATGAAGGTCGGCGGCAAGGCACAGCTCACGTGCCCGCCGGGCATCGCCTACGGAGAGCGCGGCACCCCCGGCGGACCGATCCCGCCAAACGCGACGCTGAACTTCGAGGTCGAGTTGCTGGGGATCGCGGGCAAATAGCTGCTACTTCGGCGGCGCGGCATACGGCGCGCCGCCGACGGTCAGACCGGCTTCACTCAGCTTGCCTGCCTTGGCATTGCGAATGCCACGCACGCGGGTCATGAGATCGGCCCAATCCTTGAACGCGCCGTGCTTGTCGCGCGCAACGAGGATCGATTCGGCCATCGGCGGACCGATGTGGCGCACCTGCTCGAGTTGCGCGCGGTTGGCGGTGTTGGCTTCGACCGCCCAGGCGCTGCTGACAGACGACAACAGCAGCGCCAGCAGCAGCTTGTTCACGCCGCCACCGCGGGCCGCGCGAACAGCTTCTTGCCGAGCGTGACGACCACGAGCACGGCCGCGCCGGCGGCGATGCCGATGCCGGCGTTGCCGAGTTGCTCGACGATCCACGCCGCGCTGCCGCCGGCCGCCGCCATCCAGCCTTGCACGAGGTGGTGCAACGCCGGGATGCCGTGCACGACGATGCCCCCGCCGACGAGGAACATCGCCGCGGTGCCGGCGATCGACAGCGCCTTCATCAGCCACGGCGCCGCACGCACGATGCCGCGACCGAGTGCGGCTTGGGCGCCGCCGCGCTGGCTCAAGTGCAAGCCAAGGTCATCGAGCTTGACGATGCCTGCGACAAGACCATAAACGCCCACGGTCATCAGCAGTGAAATGCCCACCAACACCCCGACCTGTGTGCCCAAAGGCTGCCCGGCGACCGTGCCCAAGGCAATGACGATGATCTCGGCCGAGAGGATGAAGTCGGTGCGGATGGCGCCCTTGATCTTGTCGCGCTCGACCGCCACCAGGTCGGCGTTGGGGTCAACCAGTGCGTGAGTCAGTTCGGCGTGGTGCGCTTCGTCTTCTGCCTTGCTGTGCAGGAACTTGTGCGCCAGCTTTTCAACACCTTCGAAGCACAGGAACAGGCCGCCGACGATCAACAGCGGCGTGATCAGCCAGGGCACAAAGGCGCTGATGGCCAGCGCCGCGGGCACGAGGATCGCCTTGTTGACCATCGACCCCTTGGCCACCGCCCATACCACCGGCAGTTCGCGCTCGGCGCGCACGCCCGAAACCTGCTGCGCATTGAGCGCCAGGTCGTCGCCGAGCACGCCGGCGGTTTTCTTGGTGGCAATTTTTGTCAGCACGGCCACGTCGTCGAGGATCGTGGCAATGTCGTCGAGCAGAGCGAGCAAACTTCCAGCGGCCATAGCAGCGAGCTTAGCGCAGGCCCTTGCCGCCCCTTGCAGGCACTCTGCGGCGATTGCGCCGGACGGCGGTCATGACGCTGGAGAAACAACCACTTACCAATCCGACGGGTCGCGCCTGAGCAAGATTTGTCGCTTCGCTCGACTGCGCAACACCGGTGCCTTGCCCGCCCGGTCGCCACGCTCTAGCCTTGGCGCAACTTCCCATAGCGCCCGCTCTGCTTCACCCATGGACCTCCTGGAACAACCGCATTGGATCGCCGTCGTCTCCGCAACCGTGGCCGCGCTGTTGACATGGGTCCTCATGCGGCGGCGCACGCCAGCCGCCGCCGGGCCGCCTCGCGAAGAAGGCCTGGACACCATCCAGGCGTGGCCGCCGCAGGCCGTGCGGGTGATGACACTTGGCGAGCGCCAGGCTTATGAGGTACTCAAGCGTGCCCTGCCCGGCCATGTGATCCTGTCGCAGGTGCCGCTGTCGCGGTTCATCAGCGTGCCAACCCGCAACCCGTACACGCTCTGGTTGCAGCGCGCCGGCCGTCTGGCGGTCGATCTGCTGGTCTGCGACTACAGCTCGCGCGCGGTGGCCGCAGTGGAAGTGCGCACCGCCGATGAGTCCAAGCGCAGCGCGAAGCGCCACCAGCGACTGGTGCAAGTGCTGCGCGCTGCCGGCGTACAAGTTCTCGAATGGGATGAAGACAACCTGCCAGACGTGGTCGATGCCCGCGGGCTGTTCATTCCGAAGAGCGACGTCAAAGACACGCCGACGAAGATCGATGCAGGCGGCCGCCGGCTGCTGCCGGTGGCGGAGATTGCAGAAGTCCTCGCCGACGGCGACGCCACCGACTACGGACAGCTCGAGCCGGTGCCTTCCGCGTTCTACGACGACCTGGACGACCCGCGCGTCGCGCGTCAGGCGGCGTAGATCGCTGTCACCTCGGGCTGCGCAAAGTCGCGGCCAACAAGCGCGCGTGCATACAAGTAGCTCTGGCGTGCACGGTCACTCAGGCGGTCGAGGTCGATGCTGCCATCTGCATCGCAGGCGAACGCCAACGCACGGCCGTCCTGGAACAGCGAGCGAAAGCGCAACTCGAAGCTGCCGCAGCTGAGTCCCGCGAAGCTCTGGGATGGGCTGGCGTTCATGGCACAAGACTCCTTGTCCGATCGCATGCGAATCAATCTAGGCGTTGCGCCAACGAACCGCGATCGGTGCAGTTCGGTGTGACCTGTCAGTGAGTTGTCAACGCGCGTGTCAGCATTGCGCCTACAGGCTATGGAACCACCGCTCTAGATCTCCGTCACACTGCGGCCCGCGGATGCACCTGTAAGGCATCGCATGCGACGGCGACAGATGCGCATCGATTCACAGCAAGGAGATGACCCCATGACACGTCGTGACTGGCTCGGACTGCTTTCCAGCCTCGGTTTGGCATCCAGTGTCTCGGCGCAGCCGAGCAAACCCGCAGCCGCGACCCCAAAGATCGAACCGCTTGTGCTGACCGATGCCGAGTGGAAGAAGCGGCTTACACCGGCCCAGTACAACGTGCTGCGCGAAGAAGGAACCGAGCGCGCGTTCACCAGCCCGCTCAACGACGAGAAGCGGCAAGGCACATTCCACTGCGCCGGCT
>JANOEG010000617.1:0-1547 GCA_031413095.1 Burkholderiales bacterium
CGAGAAGCGGTCGTTGGTGCGGGTGTAGAAGCTTGCGCCGAAGCGGGCCACGGGGGCGTACTCGCGCAGGTTGACGCGCCAGGCTTCGGTGTCGATCAAGCCCGCGCGTGCAGCCAGCCGGACGATGCGGCCGATGAAGACATAGCGGCTTTCCGTCTCGAGCTTTTCGTGCAGCACGCACTCGAAGGCCACCGGCGCTTCCAGGATGCGCGGCGGCGCGACGCTGTGCGAGGCCACCGCCGTCAGGCCGACCGCGGCGAGTTCGCTGACGTCGGCAGGGAAGGCTTTGCCGCAGTCGTGCATCTTCTGCGCCATCGGCTCGTCGGACATGTGAACGACGAACTCGCCGCTGCGCAGGATGTTGGCGGCGGTGTCCTTCAGCCCGCCGTCCTTCAGGCGGTTGATGCTGATCATCAGGATCGGCGGGTCCTCGCCGACCATGTTGAACATCGAGAACGGCGCGGCGTTGACAACGCCCGTTGGCCCCAGCGTGGTGACCAGCGCGATCGGCCGCGGCACGATCAGGCTGGCCATCAGCTTGTAGCGCTGGTAGGCGGTGATGCTCTCGAAATCGACTTCGGTCACGCCGTCAGCTTAGACGATCACCTCGACCTTGGCCCGCTTGGCGACCTTGGTCCAGGTGTCGATCTGCGAGCGGATGAGCTTGGAGAAATCTTCGCCCACCACCGGGGTCTTGCGCGGCAGGGTCTGCAAATCGTCGAGCCGTGCCATCACGTCAGGTTTGGCCAGGATCTCGGGCATGAGCGCCATCAGGCGTTGCGCGATCGGCGCGGGCAGGTTCTTCGGCCCCGACAGGCCGAGCCACTGCGAACCGGTCAACGACGGGTAGCCCAGTTCGGCAAACGTCGGGATGCTGGGCATTCCCGGCAACCGCGACGGGGTGGAGACGGCAAGCGCGCGAAGCGAGCCGGCCTTCAACTGCGCCACGTTCGTGGTGACGGGGTCGAACAGGCCATCTATCTGACCGCCGAGCAGGTCCTGCATCGCCGGTGCGCTGCCCTGGTAGGGCACGTGATCGTGCTCCGGCGCCGGGCCCTCGATCTTCAGCAACTCGCCAAACAGGTGGTTGGCCGAGCCAATGCCGGAGGTGCCGTAGCGCACCGGCTTGGTCTTGGCCGTCGTCACGTACTGGGCCAGATTCTGGTACGGCGACTGGCCGCGCACCAGCAGCACCATCGGCGCCTCAACCAGCATCGCCATGTGGGTGAAGTCGTCTACCGCATTGAACGGCATGACGTTGCGCGTGGCCGCGGCGTAGATGTGCACCGAGGCGTGGCTGACCAACAGCGTGTAGCCGTCGGCCGGCTGCTTGGAAACGTAGTCGGTGCCGATCAGGCCACCAGCGCCCGGCTTGTTCTCGACCACCACCGTCTGGCCGATGGCCTGCGACAGGTGGGGCGCCATCAGCCGGGCCACCGTGTCCACCAGGCCACCGGGCGGGAACTGCGCGACGAGGCGGACCGGACCACGGCTGGGCCATGCGCTCTGAGCGCTGACCCAGGCCGGCGTTGAGAGGGCTGCCGCAC
>JANOEG010000618.1:0-18952 GCA_031413095.1 Burkholderiales bacterium
CTGCTCAAGTCGCTCGGCGACGCGATGGCCTGCTTCCACAACGCGATGAAGGGCATCGGCCTGGCCGACTCGGTGACGCTGTTCACGCAGAGTGATTTCGGCCGCACCTTCAAACCCAACAGCAGCAGCGGCACCGACCACGCCTGGGGCAACCACCACCTCGTCCTCGGCGGCGCGGTGCGCGGCGGCAAGACCTACGGCACCTACCCGACGCTGGCCCTGGGCGGCCCGGACGATGTCGGCGTCGAGACGTGGGAGCAGCAGGGCCGCTGGATTCCGACGACCTCGGTCGATCAGTACGCGGCGACGCTGCTGGCCTGGTTCGGCGCCGACGCCAGCGCGCTCGACGCGGTGCTGCCGAATCTGCGCAACTTCGGCTCGGCCAGGAACCTCGGCTTCGTATGAACTGAGGCCCCCGCAGCACCGGACACCGCCTGTCCGGCGCCATTGCAGGCTGTCGGCCAGCGGCAGCAGCAGGTCGCGTGGGCGGCGCGGGCCGGTTGGAGGGTGGGTAGAGTGGAAGCACTCACAAAGACCAGCCCCATGCCCACTGCCACCCTCACCAAGCTCACCTGGGGCGAACGCTTTGCGCCGCTCGTGCGCGCATTTCACGTCTATGCGAGCTGGCTGGTGTCGATCAGCTGGAAGCGCTTCCTGCTGCTGTCGCTGCTGCTGCTGATCGCCGCCGGCATCCTGCAGAACATCCCGCCGTTCACCTGGACCATCTCCGAGCGCGTCGAAACCTTGCCGAGCAAGGTCGTGATCGCGCCGCCGAACCCCCCTAAACCTCCGAAGGTCGCAGAGGGCCCGGACAAGAAGAGCGAGCCGCTGATCAAGATCGAACGGCCGCAACAAGGCACCAAGGACTCGGTGGAAATCACCATCGGCGAGCATGGCGTGCGCATCACGCCGCGCACCGCACCGGCCGCGGCGTCGGCGGCCGAAGCGGCAGTGTCGGCGGCCAAAGCGGCCGAAGCAGCACAGAGCCGGCTGCGCGAGATCGAAGACAAGAGCATCAAGATCGTCATCCCGCCGGGCACCAGCGAAGAGGTCAGGCGCGCGATCGAACAAGCGCGCGACGACATCCGCGAGGCTGTCCAAGGCGCCAAGGCCAATGCCGAAGAGGCCAAGCGCGACGCAGAAGAGGCCAGGCGCGACGCAGAAGCAGCATTGCGCGATGCCGAACGCGCGATCGAAGAGCTGCAAGGCGGCAGCCTGCGCACGCGCATCACACGCAGCAGCCTAGGCGAAGCGCTGCCGGAGCTGGCGTTCCTGTGGATCATCGGCTCGGCCATCCTCAAGGCCAGCTACAAACGCCAGTTGCGCGCGCAGGCCGAAGCGGCGCAGGCCACCGAAGTCGCGGAGAGCGAACAGCTGAAGCGGCAGGTGGTCGAGGCGCGCATGGCGGCGATGCAGGCGCAGGTCGAGCCGCACTTCCTGTTCAACACGCTGGCCTCGATCGACCACTTGATCGAGACCGACCCGCCGCGCGCCAGCCAGATGCAGAAGAACCTGATCGCGCTGCTGCGTGCTTCGATGCCGACGATGCGCGAGGCCAGCAGCAACGGTGCGCCGCGCGACCTGGCGCGCGAGATGGCGATGGTGCGGCCCTACCTCGAGATCCTGAAGGTGCGCATGGAAGAGCGCCTGGCCACGCGCATCGAAGTACCGGACGGGCTGCTCTCGGCCGAGTTCCCGTCGATGATGATCCAGAGCCTGGTCGAGAACGCGATCAAGCATGGCCTTGAGCCCAAGCCCGAAGGCGGCGAACTTGCCGTCAAGGCCGAGATCGTGCACGGCAAGTTGAATCTCGTCGTCTCCGACACCGGCCTGGGCTTCGGCAAGGCCGCCACCGCCGGCACCGGCGTCGGCCTGGCCAACATCCGCGAACGCCTGCAGCTGCTGTACGGCCGCGACGCCAGCGTCGTGGTCACCGAGAACAAGCCCAGCGGCACGGTCGTCACGATCGCCGTGCCCTACCGCACCGTCACGCCCGGAGCCAGCGCATGATGCGTTGGCAGCGTACGGCGCTGTGGATCGTCTTCTGGGCGACGCTGCTGGTGTCGCTGGTGGTCGGTGCCTGCGTTGCCTGGCTGCTGTCGGAGGTGCTGCCGCCGGGCACCGTGATCACGGTCGATCGCGAGCGTTTCGTCCTGCCTGCGTTCAGCCACTTCGGCCACTGGTTCGCGGCGCTGCTGGGCGTGCTGATCGCGTCGCTGGCGATCGTCGTCGTGGTGCCGGTGGTGGCCGTGCTGGCCCTGGTGGTGCCGGCAGCCCTCGGCGGTTTGGGCATTGCGCTGGCGCTGCTGATCGTGGCGTTGGTGCTCTGGCCCTTCGTCGTGCTGGGGCGCTGGCTGTGGAACAGGCGCCGCGAGCCGACGACAATCTCGGCATGACAGCAGCCGCCCCCCGTGCCGTGCTCGCCGACGACGAGCGCCTGATGCGCGAACAACTGCGCGCCCGCCTTGCCGAAGCCTGGCCCGAGCTGGAACTCGTCGCCGAAGCCAAGAATGGTGTCGAGGCCGTGACGCTGGTAGCGCAGCACCGGCCCGACATCGTCTTCCTCGACATCCGCATGCCGGGCCTGACCGGCGTGGAGGCCGCCAAGCAGATCGCGCAGATGGAGGTTGCCGACGACGAGCTGCTGCCCGAGATCGTGTTCATCACCGCCTACGACCAGTACGCCGTCGAAGCCTTCGAACAAGGCGTGGCCGACTATGTGCTGAAGCCGGCGGAACGCGAGCGGCTCGCCGTCACCGTCGAGCGCATCAAGAAGCGCCTGGCACAGCGCCTGGGCCATGACGACGATGCTGCACCGGCCGGCGCGCCGCTACAGCAACTGCTACAGCAGCTCAGCGCGCAGATGAACCCCGGCGGCGCGCCGCAGCGCCTGCAGTGGATTCAGGCCAGCGTCGGCTCGGCGATCCAGATGATCCCGGTCGAAGACGTGCTGTTCTTCATCAGCGACGAGAAGTACACACGCGTGCAGACGGCCACCGTCGAAGCGCTGATCCGAAAGCCGATCAAGGAGCTGATCGACGAGATCGACCCGCAGCAGTTCTGGCAGATCCACCGCTCGACGCTGGTCAACGTCAAGGCCATCGCCGGCGTGACGCGCGACTTCCGCGGCCGCCAGATCGTCAGCGTCAAAGGCCACAAGGAACAGCTCGAGGTCAGCCGCAGCTACCTCGGGCTGTTCAAAGGGATGTGATCAGCTGCGCAGTTTGCCCTCGCGCGACACCATGCCCAGCTCGACATAGCTGCTGCCGTGGCGTTTGCTGGCGCTGTAGTTGACGGTAAAGCCGCCGGTGTCGTAGCTGCCGAGCGATTGCATCGAGGCCAGCAGCGCACCGGCATCGAGCGGCTTCTTCGCTCGCCGCATGGCTTCGGTCAGCACTTTGGCCGAGATGCAGGCTTCGAGGTGGGTACTGTTCATCGGTTGCGTGATACCCGAATCTTGCAGCGCCTTGGCGCACTCGCGTACGACCGGCAGGTTGGCGCTCGGGTTGGGCACCACCTGCGCAATCGAGACGCCGGCCGCCGACACGCCAGCGGCGTCGATGTACTGCTGCGCGCCGACGAAGGACAGGCTCGAGGTTGGCACGAAGGCGCCGCGTTTGGCCAGGCGCTTGCTGATTTCCGCCGCCGCACCGGACAGCGTGGTGTTGATGATGACGTCGGGCTTGTGCTCGCGCAGCTGGTCGATGTGCGCTTCTTCGACCGCCTGATTGCGCTTCAGCGACAGCGCCGCCGGCGGCGTTCCGCTTTGCTTGGCCAGGTAGGCCGCAACGACGCCGAAGTTCTGCTTGCCGACCTCGTCGTCGTAGTGCACGACGACGACCTTCTTCATGCCCAGCCCGGTCCAGAACGAGAGGATCTTCTCCATCTCTTCGCCGTAGGAGGCGCGCATCGTGAACACCACCGGCGGCGCTTTGCGCACTGGGTCGGCGCCCGACAGCGGTGCAAAGAACAGCGTGCCGGCCTTGTCGGCCTGCGGCATTGCGTCCAGGCTCAACGTGGCCGAGGCGAAGCCGAACAGCGCCACGGCTTTCTTCTCGGCCAGCAATTGGGTCGCGTTGGCGCCCGCTTTCTTGCGGTCGTTGACGTCGTCGAGCGTGACCAGCTCGATCGGCTTGCCGGCCACGCCGCCGCGCGCATTGACCGTCTTGAAGTAGGCCAGCGCGCCGTCACGCACGTCACGGCCCATCGCGGCATTGCCGCCGGTCAGGGGGGCCGACTGGCCGACGACCCAGGCGTCTTGCCCGTGAGCCGGCGCGGCCAGCACGGCCAGCACGAGCGCGCAAGTTGCTGCCAGCTTCGTCTGCAATCCACGCTTCGTCTGGTACTGATCGCACGTCATTTGGTTCACCCCAATTCTTCGCGCGGAAATGGCGCGTCAAGTGGATGGAATTGTGCGCGGCACACGCTGTCACCGGGAGCCTGGCAGTGCGCCGCCGCATGCGATATCACACGCGACAGCGCGGAACGTGGTGCCGGCAGGTGCAACCAGCGGTAGAAACGCACCGCGCAAAACCACCGAAGTTGTCGGCATAAATGACGACAGCGATGCGCTCGCGGTAGCCGCTGACGCCCCGCCGCACGCGGGTCAGGGCGCTGTGCTCGCAGGCAATGTTCGCGCCGCCAGCTCGGCGCGCAGGCGTTTCAACTTCTCACGCGGGTCTTCCTTCTGCTTCTGTTCGTCGAGCTTCATCTCGGCGATGAAACGGCTCCGCATGCCCGCCACCAGTTCGCGGCCGCGCTTGCGGCGCTTCAGCGTGCTCACCGCGAGCGTGGTGCGCGCACGCGTGATGCCGACGTACATCAGACGGCGTTCTTCCTGCAAACGCTCGGCCGTCATGTCTTCGGCCCCGCTCTTGAACGGCAGCAGACCTTCATTGATGCCGGCCAGGAAGACATGCGGCCACTCGAGGCCCTTCGCGGCGTGCAGCGTTGACAGCGTCAGCACATCCTGATCGTCGCCACGCTCCGACAGGCTGATGATGATCGAGATCGTCTGCGCGACGTCGAGCACGCTCTGCGGCTCCTCGGCAACGTCCCCGGCTTCGAGCGCCTTTTCGCCGCCGCAGCGCCGCACGATCCAGTCGATGAAGTCGAGCACGTTGCTCCAGCGCGCAGCAGCGAGTTTTTCGCTGTCTTCGCCGTCATAGAGGTGCTGCTCGTAGCCGATGTCTTTCAACCAGCTCGTCAGAAAGACGCGTGCCGTTTCGCCGCCGACACTCTGCCGCGCGCGGTGTTCGAGGTCGTTGATGCAGCGGCCGAACTCATGCAGGCCGTCGCGCGCTTTGGCCGTCACGGCGGCGCTGAGCGAGGGCGCGAACAGGGCTTCGAACAGGCTCGTCCTTCTCTTCGACGCGAACTCGCCGAGCGATGCCAGCGTGGCGTGCCCGATGCCGCGCTTCGGCGTCGTCACGGCGCGCAGAAAAGCCGGGTCATCGTCGTTGTTGACCAGCAGGCGCAGCCAGGCGCACAGGTCCTTGATCTCGGCGCGGTCGAAAAAGCTCTGACCGCCCGAGACCTTGTACGGGATTTGCGCCGCGCGAAGTTTCTGTTCGAACACGCGGGCCTGGTGATTGGCGCGGTAGAGCACGGCGAAGTCGCTGAACTTGACCTGGCCGCCTTCGCCTCGCTTGCTTTGCACGAGCGCCACCGCGCGCTCGGCCTCGTGCTCTTCGCCGTCGCACTCCAGCACACGCACCGGGTCGCCCAGGCCGAATTCGCTCCACAACTTCTTCTCGAAGATCTTCGGGTTGGCCGCAATCACCGCATTGGCCGCGGCGAGGATCGCGCCGGTGGAGCGGTAGTTCTGCTCCAGCGCGATCACCTTCAGCTTCGGGTAATCCTCGGGCAGGCGCTTCAGGTTGTCGATGGTCGCGCCGCGCCAGCCGTAGATGCTCTGATCGTCGTCGCCGACGGCAGTGAACAGGCCTCGCGCGCCGACCAGCGTCTTCAGCAGCTCGTATTGAACCGAGTTCGTGTCCTGGTATTCATCGACGAGCACATGCTCGAACGTCGCGCGCCACTTCGCTCGTGTCTCGTCGTCGCGCTGCAAGAGCTTGAGCGGCAGGCCAATCAGGTCGTCGAAGTCCACCGCCTGATAAGCCGCGAGCCGTTCTTCGTAGCGCTTCATCACGCGTGCCGCCACACGCTCGTCGTCGTTCTCGGCTGCGCTTTCTGCGGCAGCAGCATCGAGGCCCTGGTTCTTCCACAGGCTGATCGCCCATTGCCAGCGCCGCGCGAGCTTGGCATCGGTAGTGCCGCCGGCATCGCGCAACACACCGAGCACATCGTCGCTGTCGAGGATCGAGAAGGTGGGCTTCAAACCGATGCGCTCACCGTCGGCGCGCAGCAGGCGCACGCCGAGCGAGTGGAAGGTGCTGACGACGAGCGACTTCGCCGCACGGCCGCCCACCAGCGCCTTCGCGCGCTCACGCATCTCGGCCGCCGCCTTGTTGGTGAACGTGATCGCCGCAATCTGCTTCGGCTCCAAGCCACTTTGCAACAGCCGCGCAATCTTGTGCACGATGACGCGCGTCTTGCCCGAGCCCGCGCCGGCGAGCACGAGGCAGGGGCTGGCGAGGTGGTGAACCGCTTCGAGCTGGCGTGAATTCAAGGTGTCGGTGGTCATCGGGCGGGCGATCATAGACAGCGCGCTGGGCCGAACATGAGACGGCAATGTGGTAGGACGCGCTGCGATACTTCGCTGCACCGATGCAGCCGATCCTCGCCGTCACCTTGCCGTTCTTTGCCTTGGTGCTGATGGGTTACGCCGCGGCGCACAAACGGCTCTTGCCCGAGTCGGCGATTCCAGGGCTCAACGCCTTCGTTCTGTACTTCGCATTGCCAGCGATGCTGTTCCGCTTTGGCATGAACACACCGATCGGTCAGTTGTTGAACCCGGTCGTGGTTCTGGTGTCGATGCTGGCGTCGCTGGCCATCGTCGCCTTCACGATCGCTGTGACCTTGTCTTCCCGCGTGCAGATGAAGGACGCAGCTTTTGGTGCACTGGTGGCGGCGTTTCCGAACACCGGCTTCATGGGCGTGCCGCTGCTGACCGCGCTGCTCGGCGCCGCCGCGGCCGGGCCGGTGATCTGCGCCGTGCTGGTCGACCTGTTCATCACCAGCTCGGTGTGCATCGCGCTCGCCCAGGCGCACGAAGCCAAGGGCGAAGGCGCTCGTGCGTCGCTCGTGCGCGCCGTCAAGGGCGCGTTGTCGAACCCGCTGCCATGGTCGATTGCGCTCGGCGTGGTCTGCTCCGTGCTCGGCTGGAAGCTCAGCGGCCCGTTGGCCACCATCGTCAACATGCTGGCCGATGCAGCGAGCCCGGTGGCGCTGTTCACGATCGGCGCCGTGCTCTGGCGCGCCGGGCAGCATGCGCACACACGCACGGCGCCGTCGCTGTACCTGCCGGTGGCCGCGATCAAGCTGTTGGTGCACCCGCTGCTGGTGTTTGCGCTCGCGGCGGGCGCGCACGCACTCGGCGCGCCGATCGGCGCCTTCGAGATCATGGTGCTGACGCTGGCCGCGGCGTTGCCGAGCGCAAGCAACGTCTCACTGCTCGCCGAGCGCTACGGCGCGGACAACGGGCGCATCGCGCGCATCATCATGAGTTCCACGATCGTGGCTTTCGTGACGTTCTCTGCGACGGCCTGGATGTTTGGCGCAGGGTCGAGCTGAAGGCGCGACACGCCCGCCAATCGCTTGCGACTTGTCGCGTGCTACCAATCGAAACAGCGCGGGCCTAGTTCACGCCGCGGCGCGTCGCTGCCGTGCCACCCCTTGCGGCGTCAACGCAGCGCTGCACACTGGCGTTGGTCATGGCACTGAATCAGCAAGGAGCCCTCGCATGGCATCGAACTCCAACGTCACCCGCACAGCACTCGCCGCGCTCTCACTTGTGGCGTCCGCCTCCGCCTGGTCGGCCGTGGATGTCGGCGTCGGCGTCACCATCCGCGAGCCGGGTGTGTACGGCCGCATCGAGATCGGCACCAATGCGCCGCCGCCTCCGGTGATCTACCGCCGGCCGGTGGTGATCGCACAGCCCGCGGTCATCGTGGCGCAGCCGCCGATGTACTTGTACGTGCCACCGGGTCACGCCAAGAAGTGGCGCAAACATTGCCATCGCTACGACGCCTGTGGGCGTCAGGTGTATTTCGTGCGTGAAGAGTGGGTTCAGGCACGCTACAGCGAAACGCATCCGCGCAAGGGGCCGCCGGTGCACGCACAGGGCCACGGTCATGGCAAGGGCAAGAACAAGCACGACGATTGACTAAGGACGGCCCCTTGCGCGCCGCGCGCGCACTCCCCCGTGGGGAGGCTCGGGCCGGACGCTTGGGAGCGGCCCGGTGCTGGCCCGAGCGCTCAGATCGCCAACGGATCGACATCGACAGCCCACCGCAACACACGGTGGGCTTTTTCTTTGCCCAGCGGCGTGAGCTGCGGCACCCACACACCGAGAAAACGCTGCAGCGCAGCGCGTGAGCGCGACTCGATGAGCATCTGCATTCGCTCGACGCCGGCCACACGCGAGATCGGCGGCGGCACCGGCGGGTAGACCATCACGCCGGCAGCTTCCGGCAATGCCGCCGCGGATTGCGCCGCGGCGTGCAGGAAGGCAGTCGCCATCGCGGCGTCCTTGGCCTCGGCGCGCAGCAGCGCCAGACTCGAAAACGGCGGCAGGCCTGCGCCTTCGCGGTCTCGCAACTGGCTGGCCGCAAACGCAGCGAAGTCATGCGTCGCCAACGCGGCGAACAGCGGGTGCCGCGAATGCCAGGTCTGCACCCACATCTCGCTCGTGCCGCCTTGCGCGGCGTCGCGGCCGGCGCGCCCAGCGGCCTGCATCAAGAGCGCGAACAAACGCTCGCCGGCACGAAAGTCGCTGGCGAACAGCGCGCTGTCCGGGTTGACAGCAGCCACCAGCGTCATGCGCCGGAAGTCGTGCCCCTTGGCCACCATCTGTGTGCCGACCAACACATCGACCTCGCCGGCATGCACAGCGGCCAGTTGCGTCTCGAGCGAGCCCTTCAGACGCGTGCTGTCGGCGTCGATGCGAGCGATGCGCGCACCGGGCAGCAGCGCCGCCAGATGCTCTTCGAGCCGCTCGGTGCCGCGCCCGACGGCGTGGATGTCGAGGTTGCCGCACTCGGGGCAGGCCCGCGGCACGCGCTCGGTGAAGCCGCAGTGGTGACAGCGCAGCGTGCGATCGATCTTGTGGAAGACACGCCAGGCGCTGCAATGCGGGCAGCCGCTTTTCCAGCCGCAGGCGCCGCAGTGCAGCACCGGCGCGTAGCCGCGGCGGTTGAGCAGGACGAGGCTTTGTTCGCCACGTTCGAGGCGCTGTTGCAGCGCGCCCAGCAGCGGCGGCGAAATGACGATCTCTTCGCCTTGCTTGCGCGGCAGGTTGGCCATGTCAACCACGCGCACGCGCGGCAGCGCACCACCACCGACGCGCTCGGGCAATGAGAGCCGCCGGTACGCACCTTGCTCGGCGCGCTGCCAGGTTTCGAGCGAGGGCGTGGCAGAGCCGAGCAGCACGGCGACACCTTCGTTGTGGCCACGCCAGACCGAGAGGTCGCGCGCCGAGTAGCGCGCACCCTCTTGCTGCTTGAACGACGGATCGTGTTCTTCATCGACCACGATCAAGCCCGGGCGCGGCATCGACGCAAACACCGCCAACCGCGTGCCGAGCACAAGATCGGCGTGGCCGAAGTGCGCGCCGAGCCAGTGCTTCAAGCGCTGCGCCGGTGTCAGCGCGCTGTGCAGCGACACCATGCGGTGGCCCGCAAAGCGCGCCGCGAAGCGCGCTTCGAGCTGCGGCGTCAGGTTGATCTCAGGCACCAGCACCAGCACCTGTCGGCCTGCAGCGAGTGCAGCGGCCGCGGCGCGCAGATAGACCTCGGTCTTGCCGCTGCCGGTGACACCGTGCAGCAGCGTGCAGCCGGGCGGCATCGTGGCCAGGGCCCGCGCAGCCGCCTGCTGTGTATCGTTGAGCGCGGGCGCAGCGGCATCCTCATGCGCCGTGGTCGCGGGCGGCGCCAACCGCCCGACGCGGCGGACCAGTTGTGCGGCATCGAGCTTGCGCAGCTCGGGCGGCAGCACCGACAGCGCGAGTTCACCCACGCTGCGTTGGTAGTAGCCGGCTGCGAACGCGACGAGCTGACGCCACGCCGCCGGCAGCGGCGGCATGGCGTCGAGCACATCGCCGAGCGGCTTGATCTGTGCGGCATCGAGGGCCACCGTGGCCACCCGATCCCAGACGATACCGGGCACCTGCCGCTTGCCCAGAGGAACTCTCACTAGCGTTCCGGGAAAGAGTGGGCGCTCGCAGTGATAGTCGAGCGTGGCGGCGAGCCCGGCGTGCTGCGGCGCTTCGACCGCGACCGCCACGACGAAGGGACTGCAATCGCTACTCTTCTCCAAGATACCGCCAGTTTCTCGGTTCGGCTTCACAAACGACCGCTAAGCCCATGATTCTCAAAGGCAATTCAATCTTTCCACCGTTGCTGTGGATAACTTTGTGCAAAAGCTGCCCGCAGGCGCGCTAAGCCCTTGATACGCCGGGCCGGATGACGCAATGCTTCGTGCTGAGGCATGCTGGCAAGGTCAATGAAATCAAGCACTTGGCAGCGCATAGGGGAATACCTGATGGCACTGTCCAGGCCTTGTTTGCACAGCCGCCCGCTCCCGCTCTGATGGGGATAAGTCGGCCTGAGTGCTCACTTACCTGATGCAGAATGCACAGCCCCAATCGAGCTCCGGGCGGCCCGGGAATGTCGATGCACCTCATCGACGAGCGCCGTCACCGCCTCGGGCGGTGTGTGCTGGTTGATGCCGTGGCCGAGGTTGAAGATGTGCCCTGGGCCGGCGCCAAAGTCGTCGAGCACGCGCCGCGCTTCACTGCGCACCGCCGCCTCGCCGCCGAACAAGACCATCGGGTCGAGGTTGCCCTGCAGCGCCACGCGGTCTTGAACGCGCTCGCGGGCGCGGCGCAGGTTGATCGTCCAGTCAACGCCCACTACATCCGCGCCGCTGGCCGCGATGTCTTCGAGCCACGGCCCGCCTCCCTTCGTGAACACAATCGCCGGCACGCTGCGGTTCAGTTTGGCCAGCACGCGCTGCGTGTAGGCCAGGCTGAAGCGCTGGAACATGCCGTCGGCGAGCACGCCGCCCCAGCTGTCGAAGACCATCACCGCTTGCGCGCCGGCGTCGATCTGCGTGTTCAGGTAAGTAGCGACTGCATCGGCGTTGATGGCGAGGATGCGGTGCATCAGATCCGGCCGCGAATACAGCATCGACTTGACGAGGCGGTAGTCGTCGCTGCCCGCGCCTTCGACCATGTAGCAGGCCAACGTCCAGGGGCTGCCTGAAAAGCCGATCAGCGGCACGCGGCCCTGCAGCGCATGGCGGATCGACGTCACCGCATCGAACACATAGCGCAGCTTGGCCATGTCCGGCACGGCGAGTGCGGCGACGGCGGCTTCATCGCGAACCGGCGACGCAAAACGCGGCCCCTCGCCTTGTGCGAAGGACAGGCCGAGGCCCATCGCATCGGGCACGGTGAGGATGTCGGAAAACAAGATCGCCGCATCGAACGGGCAGCGCTCGAGCGGCTGCAGCGTGACCTCGGTGGCGTAGTCCACATTGGTCGCCAAGCCCATGAAGCTGCCGGCCTTGGCGCGCGTGGCGCAGTACTCGGGCAGGTAACGGCCGGCCTGGCGCATCAGCCAGACCGGCGTGTGCGTTGTCGGCTCGCGGCGGCAGGCGCGCAGGAAAGTGTCGTTGGCGAGGGTGGGGAACTGCATGGCAGCGATGATAGGCGGCGCGGGCGTCCCACCTGCCAGGCTCACCGCACCGGCAAACCCTGCGGATTGGCCGAAGAAGCCTCCGACCGCGAAGGCATCGGCGCCAGGTTCAGCGCTTGGGCGGCCGGCTGCGTGGTCAGCGTCGTCACCGAGCCGACGCCGAAGTCTTGCGAACCGCCGACGCGCCGGTACCGCATCTGCAGTTGCAGCCGCCACGCGCCGCCGCGTTCAACCGTGCGCTCCAGCGCCGGCTGCACGTGCGCTCCCTTGCTCGCCAAGACGCTGATCGCTTTCGCGAACTCGGCGCGCACGGCCAAGCCGTCGCCTCTCTCAGCCCAGACTGTGCAACGCCTTTCGACATCGACGGCCAGCAAGAGGGGGCTCGTGCTGCCCGGCAGGGCCAGCACCGTGCCGGGCCGGCCCGACAACAGCGTTTCAGCCGCTCCGCCTTGCGCATACACGGGCTCGAAGCCCTGGTTGATCGCCCAATCGACTGTCCTCATCGAGTCGCCTTCGTGCGCCACGCAGCCCTCCATGAAGACGCGCACGATCGTGGTTGCCGCCAAGGCCGGTCCCGGCGACGCCGCCGACGCATTGGCGCGAGCGGCTTCGATGAACGCGTTCTGCGCCTGCCCGGAAAAGGACAACATCGAGGCCAGTGCCACCGAGCTCAGGCGCCGAAACATCGGCAAGATGCTAGGTCGATTCACGAGACGTCAGCCACTCGGCCACCAACGCTGGCACGTCACGCTGTTGCGCGGCCCGCCACAGCAGCACAGCCGGCACCACGCGCGTGCCATGCGGCGCATCCGGCAACTGCACCGCGAGCGCGGCGGCGACTTTGGCGACTGTCTCGGCACGCACCGGCTGCTCGCGTTGCGGCACCATCCAATGCAGTTGCGAGAGCATCCAGCGCGCCAGGCGGCGCGGCGCGTCGAGACCTTGCGCAGCGCCCTCGCTTTGCGCCATGCGCATGAAGACGAGTTGCTCAAAGCCCAGCGCGGCCACTGCGGCTTCGTCCAGCGAGGCCAGGCCCTGCTGCAACGCCAACGGCAGCAACGACGGTGTGTGCGGCACGACGACGATCAGGCGGCGCGCACCGGCGCTGTGCAGTTGCTGCGCCAAGACTGGCAGCGTGCTGGGCTCGGGCTTGACGAACGCGGCTTCGCGGCCGTTGGCAGCGCGTTGGCGGTCGAAGACGATGAGCGCACAGTCCGCACGGAAGGCCGCCAGCTCGTTGGCGTTCACGGGCGCGAAGCCATGCACCGCTGGCTGGATCAGTTGATCGACGAGCGCACCCACCCGCTCGAAGCGTTGCGTGGCCAGCAGTTGTTCGAGCACGGCCGCGCCCAGCGAACCAGAGGCGCCAACGACGAGCGAACGGCGAGGCGTGGCGATTGCGCGCGGCGGGCTGCGAGAGGCAGCGCCGAGCGCATGGGTGACGTTGAGCATGGCTCTATCATCACCTGCACTTCACGCCGCACGTTTCATGGCGCACCGCCCCGTCATCCTGATCGTCGAAGACGAGCCCGGCATTGCCGACACGTTGCAGTACGCATTGCGCACCGAAGGCTTCGAGCCGCGCTGGTGCGCCACCGGCGAAGCGGCGCTGACGCAGGCCGACGATGCAGCGCTGGTGATCCTCGATGTCGGCTTGCCCGACCTCAGCGGCTTCGAAGTCTTCAAGCGCCTGCGCGCGCGTGAGCCGACGCTGCCGATCCTGTTCCTCACGGCGCGCGCCGACGAGATCGATCGCGTCGTCGGCCTCGAACTCGGCGCCGACGACTACGTGACCAAGCCGTTTTCACCGCGTGAGCTGGTGGCGCGGGTGCGCACGGTCTTGCGGCGCAGCGCGCTGCCGTCGGCTGCGAGCGCGACACCGCCATCGATTCCGTTTGCCTGCGACGACGGCAAACGCCTGATCCACTACTACGGCCATGCCCTCGACCTGTCGCGCTACGAGTACGGCCTGCTGAAAGCGCTGATCGCCCGCCCCGGCTTTGTCTTCACGCGCGAGCGGCTGCTGTCGCTGGTTTGGGACGACGACACGGACAGCCTGGACCGAACGGTCGATGCGCATGTCAAGACGCTGCGCGCCAAGCTGAAGGTGGTGGCGCCGTTGCAGGAGCCGATCCGTACACACCGCGGTGTGGGTTATGCGCTGGCCGAGGATCTGCCCGCCAAGCAAACGCAATGACCAAGCGCAACCGCGTATTCGCCGCGATCCTGCTCGCGTACGCGATCGGCGTCGGCTGGCTGATGTGGCGGCTGCTTGCCGACATCGACCCGCGCTACCGCGAATCTGCCGAGGAATCGCTGGTCGAGACCGCGCACCTGATGGCCGCGCAGATCGAGCAGCGCTGGGTCGAACGCGCGGCCACGCTGGCCGAGCCGGTGATCGATGTCGCGGTGTTGGAGCCGCTGTTCCGTGACCTCTATTCGCGCAAGCTCGATGCCAACATCTTCGGCTTCGAGAAAACTCGCTTCGAGCTGCGCATGACGGTGGTCGATGCCAACGGCCACGTTGTCTTCGACTCGCTCGGACGCGAGACCGGGGAAGACCATTCGAAGTGGCGCGACATCAAGCTTGCCCTCGACGGCCGCTACGGCGCCCGCACCACGCCGGACGTCGATACCGATGCGCGCACCGCGGTCATGTACGTCGCCGCGCCGCTGAGGCTCGACTCGCGCATCGTCGGCGCGGTCAGCGTCGGCAAGCCGGCCGAGAGTTTCGGCCAGTTCGTTGCTGCCGCGCGCAAGAAGACCATCATCATTGGCGTGACCTCGGTGCTCGCGGTGGCTCTGCTGGTGGCCATCCTGTCGGTGTGGCTGGTGCGGCCTTTCGGCCTGATCGCCGACTACGTGCGCTACGTTCGCGCGCAGCGCACGTTTTCCCTGCCGCGCCTAGGCCGCCGCGCGCTCGGCACGCTCGGCGCGGCGTACGACGAAATGCGCGACGCACTGTCGGGCCGCAACTACGTGGCCGACTATGTGCAGACGCTGACGCACGAGCTGAAGAGTCCGCTGTCGGCGATCCGCGGCGCAGCCGAATTGCTGCACGAGCGCGAGATGCCGGCGCAGGACCGCGAGCACTTCGTTGCCAATATCGAACGCGAGACGGCGCGCATCCAGGAACTGGTCGATCGCATGATGGAACTCGCTGCGCTCGAATCGCGCCGCTCGCTGGAGCGCACCGAGACCGTGGGGTTGCGTGCGCTGCTCGGCGAGCGTGTGTCCAGCGCGCGCGCGGCCGGCGCGCCACGCAGCATCACGGTGACGCTCGATGCTGCCACCGACGCCACCGTCGAGGGCGATCCGCTGCTGCTGCAGCGCGCGGTGGGCAACCTGCTCGACAACGCGTTGGACTTCTCGCCGCAGGGCGGATCTGTCGAAGTCGCGCTGACGCAGCGCGGCCCGAATTCCAGAATGGCCGAGATCAGCGTGCGCGACCACGGCCCCGGCATCCCCGACTACGCCGACCAAAAGGTCTTCGAGAAGTTCTATTCGCTCGCCCGCCCCGGCTCGCAACGCAAGAGCACCGGCCTGGGGCTGCCCTTCGTGCGCGAGATCGCAGCGCTGCACCAGGGCCGAATCACGCTGCGCAACGCCGATGGCGGCGGCGCGGTGGCAGTGCTGTCGCTGCCTGCCGAGCTTCGTCCGCCGGCTTGAGCGACAGGCCCAGGAAAACACGCAGGCACGGCCCTTGCAAGCCATCTTGCATACAAGTAAGGTATGCAAACTTTGCACAGCGCTGGTGCGGCGAGGCGTCAAACCGCACCACATCAACGCAAACCGCTCACAACGATGGCCCACCCGCGAAGCCCACACGCAAGTCCCGACGAGATGGCCGATCGCATCGTCGACGCCATCCTGGCCGGCCGCCTGTCGTCCGGCCAGCGCCTGGGCGAGCAGTCGCTGGCTGAGCTGTTCGGCGTCAGCCGCACACTGGTGCGCGAAGCGCTGGCGCGGTTGTCGGCACGCGGCATGGTCGAGGTCTCGGCACGGCGCGGCTGGTTCGTCGTGCAACCGTCTCGCGAAGAAGCCGAGGAGGCTTTCCAGGCCCGCATCGCCATCGAAACCGGGCTGCTGCATTCGCTCGACGCGGCGCCGCCGCGGGCCGCGATCAAGCGCCTGAAGCAGCACATCAGCGCGGAGCGTGCGGCGGTGCGCGCCGGTGAGCCGGGGCCGCGCAGCTACTTGCTCGGCGACTTTCACGTCTGCCTAGCCGATTGCCTGGGCAACGCGGTGTTGGCCGACATCCTGCGCGACTTGACCGCACGGACGACGCTGATCGCCACGCTGTTCCAGTCGAACCACGACGCCGCGCAATCTTGCGCCGACCATGCGCGCATCGTTGCTGCGCTCGAAGCCGGGGACCTGCCGGCCGCACGCCGCCTGGCCCGCGAGCACATCGAATCGGTCGCCGGCCACCTCGGCACGCGCAACGCGGCCTCAGAGCCCATTCACCAGCTGCGCCGCGCGCTCGAAGCGCCGGAAACAACGCTGGCCGCACCCAAGACACCGAGCACGACCCTTGCTAGCCCTGAACGAAAGCGTCAGCGCAAGGTCGGCGTCGGCTTGTTCACGAGTCTCGTTCCTTCACCACCCACCACACGCGTCACCCGTCGGCGCCGTCAGGAGAAAACCGCATGAACCCCTCTCGCCGTTGGATCGCACTCGCTGCGCTGATTGCCGCTTCGTTGCCCCTCGCCGTGCAGGCCCAGGCCGCGCTCGACGAGGTGATGGCGCGCAAGCTGATCCGCATCGCCATCCCGACCGACTTTCCACCCTACGGTTTTGTCTGCACCGACCTGAAGCAGCAGGGCCTGGACATCGACATGGGCAACTACATCGGCGCCAAGCTCGGCGTGCCGGTGGAGCTGGTGCCGGTGAGCAGCGCCAACCGCATCCCCTACCTGCAGACCAAGAAGGCCGATCTGGTGATCTCCACGCTCGGCAAGAACGCCGAGCGCGAAAAGGTGATCGACTTCAGCGCCGCCTATTCGCCGTTTTTCCAGGCGGTGTTCGCGGCCAAATCGATGAGCGTCAAGAGCGCGGCCGATCTCGCTGGCAAGACCGTCGGCGTGACGCGCGGCGCGATCGAGGATCTGGAGCTGACGAAGATCGCGCCGCCCACGGCCGACGTGAAACGCTTCGAAGACAACAACGCCACCGTCTCGGCCTTCGTCTCGGGCCAGGTCCAGGTCATTGCCACCGGCGCGTCGGTCGCTGGGAACATGATGGCGCGCAACGCGGCGATGAACACCGAATACAAGTTCGTGTTGAAGGATTCGCCGAACTTCATCGGACTGAACAAGGGCGAGGACAAGCTGCGGCTGAAGGTCAACGAGATCATCGCTGCGGCCAAGGCGGCGGGCGATCTCGACAAGATGGCGCAGAAGTGGCTCGGCCGGCCGGCCGGCGAACTGCCCAACTGATCGAGCATCGGCGTGATCACGCTCGACTTCGGCGCTGTGCTCGCGCAGTGGCCGCAACTGCTGCGCGGCGCCGTCTTCACCGTCGGCCTGACCGCCGCGGCGGCCGTGCTCGGCGTGTCGCTCGGCGTCGCCTGCGGTTGGGCGCGTGCCTGGGGGCCGACGTGGTTGAAGTGGATCGTCGGCGCGTACGTCGAGCTGATCCGCAACACGCCGTTCATCGTGCAGTTGTTCTTCGTCTTCTTCGGCCTGCCGAGCCTGGGTGTGAAGCTGACACCGGAGATAGCGTCGGTGATCGCGATGGTGATCAATCTCGGCGCCTATGCCGCAGAGATCGCGCGCGCCGGCATCGAGGGCACGCCGCGCGGGCAGATCGAAGCGGCGCGCAGCCTGGCACTGACGGAACGGCAGGTCTTCCTGCGCGTCGTGCTGCCGCCGTCGCTGGCGCGGGTGTGGCCGGCGATGACGAGCCAGATCATCATCGTCATGCTCGGCTCGGCGGTCTGCGGCCAGATCGCAGCGCAGGAACTGAGCTACTACGCCAACCTGATCCAGAGCCGCAACTTCCGCGCCTTCGAGGCCTACATCATCGCCACGCTGATCTACCTCGGCCTGGCGATTGCGATCCGACAGCTGTTGAACTGGGCCGGGCCGAAGTTGATCTTCGGCCGCACGCCGCAGGCAGGGAGATAGCGCGGTGGTCGAGTTCACCCTCTGGGACATTTTGCGCAACCTGCTGCTCGCCGGGCGCTGGACGGTGCTGCTGTCGGTGATCGCCTTCATCGGCGGTGGTCTGGTCGGCCTGGCGCTGTTGTTGGCGCGTCTGGCCAAGCTGCCCGGCGCGCAGCACGGCGTGGCGGCGTACGTGCAGCTCTTCCAAGGCACACCGCTGCTGATGCAGCTCTTCCTCGCTTACTTCGGGCTGTCGCTGCTCGGCATCGAGATCTCCGCGTGGTTGGCAGCGAGCGTGGCGCTGACGCTCTATGCCAGCGCCTTCCTCGCCGAGATCTGGCGCGGCTGTGTCGATGCGATTCCCAAGGGCCAGTGGGAAGCGGCCGACAGCCTGGCGCTGAACTTCCGCGAAAAGATGCGCCATGTCATCGGCCCGCAAGCGCTGCGCATCGCCATCGCGCCGACGGTCGGCTTTCTGGTGCAGGTCATCAAAGGTACCGCGCTGGCGTCGGTGATCGGCTTCATCGAACTCACCAAGGCCGGCACGATGATCACCAACGCCACCTTCAAGCCGTTCACCGTCTATGCGTGCGTGGCGCTGATGTATTTCGCGCTGTGCTGGCCGATCTCGGCGTACAGCCGCCGCCTCGAAAGGAAGCTCCGTGAGCGCCGTTGAAAAGATTGTCAAGGTCAGCGCTTTGCGCAAACGCTTCGGTGACAACGAGGTGTTGAAAGGCATCGACCTCGACGTGCAACGCGGCGAGGTCATCGCCATCATCGGCAAGAGCGGCTCGGGCAAGAGCACGCTGCTGCGCTGCATCAACGGCCTCGAAGTCTTTCAGGAAGGCGCGCTCGAAGTCGAGGGCCAGGCCTTGAAGCATGGCGACGCCAAGGCAATGCGCGCGCTGCGCCAGCATGTGGGCATGATCTTCCAGAGCTTCAACCTGTTCCCCCACCTGACCGTGGGCCGCAACGTGATGCTGGCGCCCACGCTGGTGAAAGCGCGTGACAAAGCGGCTACCGAGG
>JANOEG010000619.1:0-3738 GCA_031413095.1 Burkholderiales bacterium
TTATCTGCACGCGGGGCTGACGGTGACACGCGGCGGCGACAAGGGATTCGGTTTGACCGGCAGTTCGATGTTCGTCATCAACCCGCCGCATGGACTGGCCGAAACGCTGCGCGAAGTGCTGCCGTTTCTGGCGCAGACGCTCGCGCAGTTCGAAGGCGCGACGCATCGCCTGGACCTGCACGAGAAGTAGCGTTTTTGGGTCAACCTTCGCGCTTCTCGCTGCGGTGCGAGCCCCTTCAGAGCAGCCGGGCAGGGCTCAAGCCTCCGGCACCCGCTTCAATTCTCTGAAGGCTTCGAACAACCAAGACCGCATGCCGATCAGCAGCGTGTACGGCCGCTTCTGATCCGCGGGCAGTTTCTGATCGGCCAGGTGCTGCTGCGCGAAGTCTTGCGCTACGCGGGCCAGGCGCTCATTGAAGGCCATCGCCAGGCTGCGGCCGATCTGGCCGTGGACGAGCATCAGCATCTCGCCCTCGCCGTCGAAGCCGGTGTCGAAGTAGTCGCCCGCCACATGCTGGCGGAAGTAGCTCATCACCGGGCCGTTGGGGCGCCAGCGGAAGGTCTTGGCCAGCAGCAGGCGGTAGCGGTTCATCGGCCGCAGCTCGATGATGCCCAGCCGGTCGAGCTTGGCCAGATAGGCCACGCCCTCGGCCTCGCTGAACGTGTAGGTGGTGACGATCTGGTCGAAGGTCCACTGCGACATGCAGCAGATCGCCATCAGCAGCAGTTTCGGGTCGCCGACCACCGCTTGCTCCTGCTCGAGCCCCAACTCGCCGCGCAACGGCTGCGCATCGGCAATGCGGCGCGCCAGATCGGCGAAATCCATCTTCAGCACACGCAGCACCTCGTCGATGCGCGACAGCGGCATGTCGGCCTGCGAGAACATGCGCTTGATGCTCGACTCGGCCATGTCCAGGTGCTCGGCGAGATCGGCATAGGTGATGTTGGCGGCCTTGAGCTCGGCCTTCAACGCGACGATCAGGTCTTTGGTCGATGACAAGCAGGGCGCTCCTGTTCTAGGGCCTGTTAACGCTATCGGAAGGCTCGCGCCGGGCAGCCACGGGCCACAGGCCCTAGCGCGGTATCGCAGCGCGATACCGCGCGGGGACTCTAGCAGCGACGTGCCCGTCTTCGCTGGCGCATCGCGCCCGCCTTGCGCAGCATGCCTGCCATCGTCATCGCGGGAGTCACCATGTTGCAGGGCATCGCCTTGTTTTTCGCTGCGGCACTGGCGCTGGAACGCTGGCGTCCGGGTTGGCGCCTGCCGCGCGTTCGCGGCTGGTGGTCGCGCGCCGTTGCGGTCAATGTGATCCAGAGCCTGTTGGTGCTGGCCATCGGTGTGCTGTGGCAGCGCTGGTGGCCCGGCGTTTCGCTGCTGACGCCGCCCGAGCATTGGAGCGCAGGGCTCGCCGGCACCGTGGCCTACCTCGCAGGCACGTTCGTCTTCTACTGGTGGCATCGTGCTCGCCATGAGGTCCCTGCGCTCTGGCGCCAGTTGCATCAGCTACACCACAGTGCGCGACGCATGGAAGTTCTCACCGCTTTTTACAGACACCCGCTCGAAGTACTGACCGCCACGCTGCTGGGCAGTGCGGTGGCTTACGGTGTGTTCGGTCTCAGCGTGGCTGGCGGTGCGACCTACTCGCTGCTGACCGCGGCGGTGCAGATCTTCATCCACGCCAATGTGCGCACGCCGCAGTGGCTGGGTTGGTTCGTGCAACGTCCGGAGATGCATCGCATCCACCATCAGCGCGATCATCACGCCTCGAACTACGGCGACATTGCGCTCTGGGACATGATCTTCGGCACCTATGACAATCCGCCTGTGTGGAGAGGCCGTTGCGGCTTCGACGCAGCGCGCGAGCAGCGTGTGGCTCAGATGCTGCTGTGCCGCGATGTGCACAAGGATTGACCGGCCATGAGCGGACGCTACCTCTTCAACCGCCGCCACGCGTTGTGCTGCGGCGCGGCTGCAGTGGCCGGGTTGTTCACGTCGCTGCAGGCCCATGCGGCGCTGCCCGGCATCGACAACCCGTGTCGCGGCAAGCTGCCCGAAGCGCTGGCGCAGCACGATCTCGTGCGCGCCGCCTTCGAAGGCATCGACGCCACAGCGATGTGGGACGTGCATGCACACCTGCTCGGCACGGGCGACAGCGGTTCGGGCTGCACGGTGCATCCGAGCATGAGCCAATGGTGGCGGCCGATCGAGGTGCTGCGGCGGCACGCGATCCTGAATGCGGCCTGCGTCGGCGGTGATGCCAGCTCGGTCGATCGCGCCTATGTCGAACGCCTGCTGTCGCTTACCCACGACTTCCCCGCCGGTGCGCGCTGGCTGCTCTTCGCCTTCGACAACGCGCATGGTGACGACGGCGCCGCACAGCCCGACAAGACCACCTTCCACGTGCCCGACCGCTACGCGCGCAGCGTGGTCTCGGCGCATGCCGAGCGATTCGGCTTCGTTGCGTCGATCCATCCGTACGCAGCCGACGCCATCGAACGACTGAACCGCGCCATCGCCGACGGCGCGTTGGCGATCAAGTGGCTGCCGAGTGCGATGAACATCGACCCGCGCGACAAACGCTGCCGCCCTTTCTACGACCGCCTGGCCGCGAGCCGCCTGCCACTCATCATTCACTTCGGCGAAGAGCAGGCCGTGCCCGGCGCCGGCCGCAACGAGTTCGGCAACCCGCTGCTGGCGCGCGTGCCGCTCGAAGCCGGCGTGCGCGTCGTCATGGCGCATTGCGCTTCGCTCGGCCACGCACTCGATCTTGACAAGCCGTCGGCGCCGCGCGTGCCGGCGTTCGATCTCTTTGCGCGGCTGATGGACGAGCGTGCACACGAGTCGCTGTTGCTCGGCGACATCTCGGCCGTGTTGCAGATCAATCGCAAGGCCGATGTTGCACGCACGCTCATCGAGCGCGACGGGTGGCACCCGCGGCTGCTGCACGGCTCGGACTACCCGCTGCCCGGCATCCCCATCCTCACCCGCCCGCAGCGCCTGGTCGACGCCGGCCTGCTCGACGCCAAGGCGGTGCCGGTGCTGCTGCAAGTGCGCGAACACAACCCGCTGCTGTTCGACTTTGTGTTGAAGCGCAGCGTGCGCGTGGGCGACAAGCGTCTCTCAGCTGTCGTGTTCGACACACGCAGCCACTTCGCGACACCCCCGAAAGAGGGCATCGCCCGCTGATACCGACGGCGGCAATCGCCGCGACTGCACCGAGTTCGATGGACAGCGGCGCACCCGCCGCCGACCATGAGGCTGTGTTCAACAACGCGCTCCGAGCGAGCGGCCACAGCACCATGAGTACAACCACCCGTCACCCGGCACAGCCGTTGATGGCGATCCGCCGCGACACCCGCGCCTGGCGTCTGCAAGTCTGGCTCTCGTTCGCCGTCGCCGCCACGCTGTGCGCGATCGGCCTGGCCTGGTTGCCGGGACAAGACCTCGACCGCGCCTTCATGGTGATGGGCTATGTGTTCTGCCTGTCCACCGCGTTCGCGCTGTCGAAGTACATCCGCGACAACCAGCACCGCCAGGTCGACACACCGATGTGGGGCAGCGTCGTCTGGGCCGGTTTCGGTTTTGCAATGGCGCTCACCGGCTGGGGCCTGTGGCGCATGGAGGTCAATCCGACCTACAAGGCTTACCTCGGCGTGAGTTGGCTGTTCCTGATCTCGTCGGTGTTCACGCTGGCCAAGACGCTGCGCGATGCGCACGAGGCCGATGTGCTCGAGGCG
>JANOEG010000620.1:0-4260 GCA_031413095.1 Burkholderiales bacterium
GCCCTACGCGCTGCTCACCTTGCTGCTGATCGGCGCGGCGGTGACGGCTTTGAGCGGAGTCGTCGGAGGCATGCTCGCTCGCCAGCTCGCGACGCCGCTGGTCACCTTGACACGGGAGGTGAACGGCCCTCGCGAAGGACAGGTGGAGTTTTCGGGTGCCCAACGAGGCGACGAAGTGGGAGCGCTCAGCCGCGGCTTCGCGGCACTCGTGGCCCGGCTCAGCGACTTTCTTCAACGCGAACGGGAATTCACGCGCTTCGCGAGCCATGAGCTGCGCACGCCTGTGGCAGTCTTCAAGAGCAGTCTCGCCGTGTTGCGTGCGACCGATGAAGAGCCCGTGCGCGAACGGGCGCTCGCGCGCATGGACCAGAGCGCAAACGACATGGCCGATTTGGTCGCCGCGCTCCTTGCGCTCGGTCGCGGCCCTGAGGAGCCGGGCCACCGCGACGTGCAAGAGTTGGACGTCGCGTCGATCATTCAAGACCTGCTCGATCGGCTCGTCCCATTGACCACGCAGAAGGGGCTGCGGATTGAGCGGCAGCTCGATGCGCACGCGCGTGTGCGGGCCGCCCCGGGCCTGGGCCCGGTCCTGATCGACAACCTTTTGCGCAACGCCATAGCCTACGCCGACACCTGGATCTTGGTGCGGGCGGACGCGCGAGGTGTCGAGATCGAGAACGATGTGCGGAGACAGCCGCGCAGTTCGTCCTCGACGGGGTATGGGCTGCAGATCGTCTCACGCATATGCGAGCGGCAGGGCTGGGCATTCGCGTGTGAGTGCGAGGGCAGCCGCTTCGCGGCGCGTGTGGCGTTTCTGGCAACGTCCGAAACGGCTGGCCGCCACGTCCGCGGCGAACTAGAGGTGAAGCTTCAATAGGATGTTACGGGCCGATGAGGTCATCGTGAAATCAGATGCGCAGGGGCATCAAGCCGTGGCCGGCGACGTCAACCCCAGCTCGCGCATCATGGCCTCGCGCATCACGAACTTCTGCGGCTTGCCGGTCACGGTGACCGGCAGGTCGTCGACGAAACGGATGTAGCGTGGCACCTTGTAGTGCGCGATCTGGTCCTTGCAGAACTCGCGGATCTCGTCTTCGGTGCAGGACTGGCCGGGCTTGGTGATGATCCACGCCGCCAACTCCTCGCCGCGGCGCGCGTCGGGCACGCCGAAGACCTGCACCGCCGCCACCTTCGGGTGTTTGAACAGGAACTCTTCGACCTCGCGCGGATAGACGTTTTCGCCACCGCGGATCACCATGTCCTTCACGCGGCCGACGATGTTGCAGTAGCCCTCGGCGTCGAAGGTGGCCAAGTCGCCGGTGTGCATCCAGCCGCCCTGCACCGACTCGGCCGTTCGCTCGGGGTCGTTCCAGTAGCCCTGCATCACCGAGTAGCCCTGGGTGCAGAGTTCGCCCTTCTCGCCGACGGCCACGGTGTTGCCGCTGCCGTCGACGATCTTCACCTCCAGGTGCGGCAGCACGCGGCCGACGGTGGCCACGCGCTTGTCCAGCGGGTCGTCGGTAGCGCTCTGGAACGACACCGGGCTGGTTTCGGTCATGCCGTAGGCGATGGTGACCTCGTGCATGTGCATGTCGCGCTGCACGCGCTTCATCACTTCGACCGGGCATGGCGCGCCGGCCATGATGCCGGTGCGCAGCGTGCGCAGGTCGAACAGCGCGAACTCCGGGTGGTCGAGCTCGGCGATGAACATCGTCGGCACGCCGTGCAGTGCGGTGCAGGCCTCGGCCTCGACGGCGGCGAGCGTGGCCCGCGGCTCGAAGCCTTCGCCCGGGAACACCATCTTGGCACCGGTGGCCACGCAGGCCAGCACGCCGAGCACCATGCCGAAGCAGTGGTACAGCGGCACCGGAATGCACAGCGCGTCCTGCTCGGTCAAGCGCATGCAGCCCGCCACCGCGATCGCGTTGTTGACGATGTTGTGGTGCGTCAGCGTGGCGCCCTTGGGCGCGCCGGTGGTGCCGCTGGTGAACTGGATGTTGATGGCGTCGCTGCAGTTCAGCACGCTCTCGGCCGGCAGTGCGGCCAAGGCAGCGCGCCCGGCGCTCATCAGCTCGCGCCAGTTGCGCATGCCGGCCGTCGCCTCGTCACCCATGCGGACCACGCTGCGCAGCGTCGGCAGGCGGCTGGCGCCGCCGGGCTGGCCGACGCCGAGGTTCTGCAGCAGGCCGAGGTAGTTGCTGCTCTTGAAGGCCGCCGCGGTGACGAGCAGCGAGACGCCGCTCTTGTTGAGCGCGTACTCGAGTTCCGACAGCCGGTAGGCCGGGTTGATGTTGACGAGGATGGCGCCGATGCGCGCGGTGGCGAACTGCGTCAGCAGCCACTCGGCGCGGTTCGGCGACCAGATGCCGACGCGGTCGCCGCAGCGCACGCCAAGCGCCCACAGGCCCGCGGCCGCGGCCTCGACCTCGTCGTGGAGTTGCTGCCAGGTGAAACGCAAGCCCTGCTCGACGAACATCGCGGCGTCACGTGCCGGCCAGCGCTGCGCAGTAGCGGCCAGCAGCGCATGCACGGTCGAGCTACTAAGCGCACCGTCGGTCAGGCCACGCACATGGGACAGGCCGCCTTGCGGCACGCGGGGATCGAATGGATGGGTCATGGCTACATCCCCGGGCCGTAGCAATGCAGCTTCAAGGTCTCCGACGGCAGCTCGTCGAACATCAGCTTGTAGTGGCGCGTGAAGTGGCTCGCGCTCGAAAAGCCGAGCGTGTTCGCCAGCTCGGTGATCGGCGGCTGGCTGCGCGCCTTCAGCGCCCGCCGCGCTTCGTTCAGGCGCAACGCGCGCAGGTAGGCCTGCGGGGTAGTGTGCAGGAACTCCTCGAAGCAGTACTGCAGCGTGCGCCGGCTGGCGAACGCGGCACCGCAGATCTCCGGCACGCCGACGTCGGCCTCCAGGTTCGCGCGCATGAACTCGACCGCGCGCTTGACGACTTTCAAGCGCGTCTCGGCGCGGCGCGGAATGGTCGAGGCCCCGCCGTCGCGTTCCGCGGCCATCGCCAGCATCACCGCGTGCGTGACGGTGGACGACAGCAGACTCTGCTCCTGCTCGGTGCCGGCCAGGCCTTCGAGGCCGCCGTCGACGCTAGCGCGCACCGCCAGCAGCATGTGCCGGATCGCCGCGGCGGTTTCCGGTGGCAACTCGACATTGCGCTCGGCCGCCTTGCGCTCGAGCCACTCCATCTTGGACGGGGCGAGCTGCGAATCGAGCAGGCGGAGGTCCACCGAGACGCCGATCAGGTCGATCTCGCCAGCCAACAGCACCTCGTGCTCGGCACGGCTGTCCAGCAGCATCAGGGTCTCGCGCCCGAGCGGGCGACCCGCGAACACCGAGCCCTCTTCCACCGCCAGCGGCACCGCCAGCACCAGGTGGTTGTGCGGGGGCACCACGAGCTGACGATGCTGGCGGTTGCCGGTCTCGCGCAGCAGCACGCCATCGCGCATCAGCAACTGCCAGGTCGAGCCGCGGAAGCGTCCGCAGCCGAGCTGCTCGTAACTCTGCTCCCAGCCGTCCAGCCCCTTGGCCTGGTCATCGACATCCTGCGATTCGTGCGTCACCACGGTGGCCATGCAACGCTCCTATGTTTCGACGAATTCTTGCGCGCTGACGCGCCCGGCGGCCCGCGCGGCGGCTTCCTGCTGACGCAACTCGACGCGACGGATCTTGCCCGAGATGGTCTTCGGCAGCTCGGCGAACTCGAGCCGTCGGATGCGCTTGTACGACGCCAGGCGCTCGCGCAGAAAAGCGAAGATCGACTGCGCGGTCGCTGCGTCTGCCGCGTGGCCAGCGCGCAAGGCGACGAAGGCTTTCGGCACCGCCAAGCGCAGCGCATCGGGGCTCGGCACCACGGCGGCCTCGGCCACGGCGGGGTGCTCGATCAACACGCTCTCCAGTTCGAACGGGCTGATGCGGTAGTCGCTGGCCTTGAAGACATCGTCGGCGCGGCCGACGTAGGTGATGCTGCCATCGGCATTGCGGCGGGCGACGTCGCCGGTGCGGTAGTAACCCCCCTGCATCACGTCGGCGGTGCGCGCGGCGTCGCCGTGGTAGCCGGGCATCAGGCCAATGGGACGCGGGGCCAGGCGAATCGACAACTCGCCTTCCTCGGCCGGCCGGCCGTCGGCGTCGAGCAACTCGATCGTGTAGCCGGGCAGCGGCCGGCCCATCGAGCCCGGCACCACGGGCTGACCGGGCGGGTTGCCAACCTGCGCCGTGGTCTCGGTCTGGCCATAGCCGTCGCGGAT
>JANOEG010000621.1:0-3679 GCA_031413095.1 Burkholderiales bacterium
ATCGACGAACGCCAGGGCCGCGTGGTCGAGGTGGAACTGCACCGCGGCTGGACCGTGCGCAAGGAAAGCCTCGATGCGCTCAGCGCGGAACTGCGCGCCGCAGATCGCTTGCAGATAGCGCCGCGGCTCGGCGATGTCTTCATCGATGCCGGCCGCACGCGCCAGCGGGTTGCGCGGCAGGAACATCCAGCCGCCGGACCAGGCCGTGGTGCCGCCGAACAGCGGCTCCTTCTCGACGACGACCACGTCGAGGCCGAGGTGGGCTGCGCTGACAGCAGCGCTCAAGGCGCCAGCGCCGGACCCGGCGACCAGCAGGTCACACTCTGCCGGTAGCTCAGTGCTCATACGCGCGGCGGAACAGCGGCGACGCAGCACTCGCGCGCGCGATGTCGGCCGCGGCGTTCATCAACTCGGGCGCCCACTGCTGCATCTTGGCTTCGGTCAGCCGCACTGAGGGGCCCGACATCGCCAGCACGCCCACAGCACCATTCCCGTTGGCCAGGATCGGCGTGGACATCGCATTCAACCCCGCGGCATAGGTCTCGGTCGTGAACGCGATGCCCTGCTTGCGCGCCAGCCGCACCTGCTTCATCAGCGCGTCGATCGAGCCCGGCGCGTTGGGCCCGTACTCGGAGCGCTTGGCCACACCCTGCTTGCTGACGAGCGCGATCGCGTCGTCGTCCGGCAGCGTGGACAGCCAGACCACACCGGACGACGTGCACGACAGCTTGACGTCGATACCGTGGTCCGGGTCGTAGCGCAGGCCGCTGGTGGCGCCTTGCGACAGCGAGACCCAGGTGATGTGATCGACATCGACGACGCCCAGCCGGATCAGTTCGCCGCTGGCCTCGGCCAGGCGGTCGAGGATCGGTTGCGTCAGGTCGACCACGCCCGATTGCTTCAGGTAGTTCAGTCCCAGCGAGACCAGCTTGGTGGTCAGCATGTAGACGCCACGCTCGCGCGACTGGCGCACATAGCCCAACGCGGCCAGGTCGGTGAGCAGGCGGTGGGCCGCGCTGCGCGGAATGTCGAGCTCGTCGGCCAGTGTGGCCAGCGGCACGCCGGCAACGTCGGTGGCCAGCCGTTCGAGCAAGGCCAGGGTGCGCTCCATCACGCCGGACATGACACGCGCGCCTCAGTCAAGTTCATACGGGTTCATGCCAATATTGAAACACACTTCAAAAGTGGAACACAAGTCCAAACGCGGATAAACTGCGGCCCGTCCAACCCACCACAAGCCCCCCAGGAGACCTCGATGCCCATGACCCTCGCCCGCCGCGCCGCTCTGGCGCTGGCCTTCGCCAGCGGCGCTGCCGCCGTGCACGCGCAAGACACGATCAAGATCGTCGGCGTCTACGAACTCTCCGGCGCCGGCGCCAGCGCCGGCACCTATTTCAAGGACGGCGTCGAGCTGGCGGTCAAGGAGATCAACGCCAACGGCGGCATCCTCGGCAAGAAGATCGTCAGCACGGTGGCCGACACGCAGACCCAGCCCGGCGTGGCCAAGGGCCTGGCGGCCAAGGCCGCGGACGATGGCGCGTTCGCCGTCTTCGGCCCGGTGTTCTCCGGCTCGATCATGGTCAGCATGAACGAGACGCGCAAAGCCGAGATCCCCAACTGGACGGGCGGCGAAGCCGCGTCGGTCACCGCGCAGGGCAACCCCTACGTGTTCCGCACCGCCTTCGGCCAGGCCAGCTCGTTCCCGAAGCTGGCCAAGTACATCGAGAGCAAGGCCAAGACCCTGGCCGTGATCTACCAGAACAACGACTTCGGCAAGGGCGGCCGCGACACGCTGGTCAAGCTGCTCGCCAACAGCCCGACCAAGATCATCGGCGAGGTCGCCACCGACCAGGGCCAGGTGGACTTCTCCGCCGCCGTGCTCAAGGCCAAGCAGCTCAATGCAGACGCTCTCTTCGTCTACCTGACCGAAGAGGAATCGGCGCGCGCGATTCGCGAGCTGCGCAAGCAGGGCTATGACAAGCCGATCATCGGCGAGACGGTGCTGATCAGCCAGAAGGTGATCGAGCTGGCGGGCGACGCGGCCAACGGCACCACCGGCCACGTCGGCCTGACGGTGGATGCACCGAGCCCCGAGATGCTGGCGTTCAAGGGCAAGTTCTACCAGGCCTACAAGTACATCCCGGACCACAACGGCATCAAAGGCTACATGGGCGTGTACATGATGAAGGCGGCGATCGAGAAGGTCGGCAAGCTCGACCGCAAGGCCGTCGCGCAGGCGATGAAGGGCCTGACGATCCTGAAGAGCAAGTACCCCGGCGTGATCATGGACGTGCGCTTCGACAACAACGGCGACATCGACCGCGAGAGCTTCCTGGTCGAGGTCAAGGGTGGCAAACAAGTCGTCGTCTCCACGCTGCCGCCGCTGCAGCCGATCAAGTAGCCCACATGGCCGTCCCCCAGTTCACTTTGTTCGCGGCACCCCGAGGGGGCGCGTCAGCGCCTTGGGGCGGCCCGGCGGCGCTGACATGAACCTCGACAGCTACTCCGGCGCGACGCGCGTTATCTTCATCGTCGGCGACCCGATCGCACAGGTGAAGTCACCGCATGGCGTCACCGAGTCGCTGCGCGAGGCGCGGGCCGATGTGATCGTGGTGCCGGCGCATGTCACGCCGGCCGACATCGACGCCTTCTTCGCGCTCACCGAGCGCATGTCGAATGTGGACGGCATCATCGTCACCGTGCCGCACAAGTTCGACGCGGCACGGCTGTGCGCCCATGTGTCGCCACGCGCACGTTCGATCGGTGCGGCCAACATCGTGCGCCGTGCGGCCGACGGCCGCTGGGAAGCCGACATGTGCGACGGCGAAGGTTATGTCGCCGGCCTGCGCAAGGCTGGCTGCGAACCGAAGGGCAAGCGCGCCCTGCTGGTGGGTGCCGGCGGCGCCGGCAGCGCGATCGCGCATGCGCTGATCGATGCCGGCGTGTCGGCGCTGGCGCTGCACGAGGCCGACGTGACGCGGCGCGAGTCGCTGGCCGCCAAGCTGCGCGCGTATGGTGCCGTCGTGCCGACGGTCGGCTCCACCGACCCGAGCGGCTTCGACTTGGTGATCAACGCCACGCCGATGGGCATGAAGGACGGCGACCCGCTGCCGCTGCAGGTCGACAAGCTCGGCACCGCCACCTTCGTCGGCGACGTGGTGACGATGCCGGCGGTGCCGCCGCTGATCGCCGCCGCGCGCGCGCGCGGCTGCAGCACGATGACCGGCGCCGGCATGTTCGAGGCGGTGCGTGACCGCATCGTGAGTTTCTATCTCGAGAAAGTGGCTTCATGACGATCTACGAACTGACGACGCTGGAGATCAAGGTCTTCAGCAATGCCAAGGTCTATGCGGCGCTGCAGGAGCGGCTGCCCGCGGCCGGCGGCACGCTCATTGGTGCGTTCAACGCCGACATCGGCGACCTGTCGCGCGTGCTGCTGCTGCGCGAGTTCGCCGATGCCAATGCTGCAGCCGCCGCCAAACAGCAACTGCTGCTCGACGCCGACCCGCTCGGTTGCGGCGAGTGGCTGGTGTCGCTGAAGTCGAACAGCTTCGCCCTTTTCCCCTTCCTGCCGGCGCCGAAGCCAGCCGCGCTCGGCAAGTGGTACGAGCTGCGCACCTACTCGCTGCGCCAGGGCAAGCTGGCCGAAACCATCGAGGCCTGGAAAGACGCCCTGCCC
>JANOEG010000622.1:0-13195 GCA_031413095.1 Burkholderiales bacterium
CGCCTTGGGTTTGAGTTGTTCGATGATTCCAAGCGGCGTCCAGCGCTTTCCGGCTTGCGTGTTGGCTTCGAGCTCGGCCCAGAACTTCGGCTCGGCGGGATGGACATGTTCGGACATGAAAGCGCTGACGCGCTCGCGCAGGGCGTTGGTGCGCTCGGAGTAGGAGAAGTCCATCGTGTGCTCTTTCAAGGTCGTTGAGCGAATTGCCAGCCGAGTTCGGCCAGAGGGCGAGCGCCGGCTGCGGCCTGGCGCGCCTGTTTGCTGGAGGCCGTGCCGTCCTCGACCCGCTTGGCAATGCCTTGCAGGATCGCCGCCATGCGGAACAGGTTGTAGGCGAGATAGAAGTTCCAGTCCTGCGCCAGCTCGGTCGGGGTCGTGAAGCCGGTGCGCGCGCAGTATCGCGCGACGTACTCGGACTCCACAGGAATGCCGAGCGCGGCGTGATCGAGCCCACCGATGCCGCGAAACGCGCCCGGCGGAATGTGCCAGGCCATGCAGTGGTAGCTGAAGTCGGCCAGCGGGTGGCCGAGCGTGGACAGCTCCCAGTCGAGCACGGCAAGCACGCGCGGCTCGGTGGCGTGGAAGACGAGGTTGTCGAGACGGTAGTCGCCGTGCACGACGCAGACCTTGGAATCGTCGCGGGCGCTCGCCGGCATGTGCGTCGGCAGCCACTGCATCAGGCAGTCCATGGCGTCGATCGGGCGCGTGATCGAGGCGACGTACTGCTTGCCCCAACGCCCGATCTGGCGCTCGAAGTAGTTGCCCGGCCTGCCGTAATCGGCCAAGCCCGCGGCGCGCACGTCCACCTTGTGCAGCGCCGCGATGATGCGGTTCATCTCGTCGTAGATCGCGCCGCGCTCGGCGACGCTGGCCTCCGGCATGGCCTGGTTCCAGAGCACGCGGCCGTCGACGAAGCTCATGACGCAAAACGCGCGGCCGATCACCGACTCGTCTTCGCACAGCGCCAGCATCTCGGGTACCGGCACGCCATGCGGCCGCAGCGCTGCCATGACGCGGTATTCGCGTTCGATGGCGTGCGCCGACTGCAACAGCTTCGCCACCGGGCCAGGCTTGGCACGCATGACGTAAGTCGTCCGCGGCGTGATCAGCTTGAAGGTCGGGTTGCTCTGGCCGCCTTTGAACTGTTCAACGGTCAGGGGTCCGGTGAAACCCGGGACACTTTTTTCGAGCCAAGTCGTCAGCGCTGCAATGTTGAACGCCTGCGCGTCGGAGACGGGGCGTGTGCCTGTGTACTGTTCCATCTCAGTGCCGACCGGCCGTTCCGAAGGTACTGAACGCCCCCTCGGGGGGCAGCGAACGGAGTGAGCGTGGGGGTTTCATTTCAAGCTCAGGCGGGGTCAGACAGCGCCAGCAGTTTGTCGCGCGACAGCACGATCAATCGCGACGGCTCGACGCGCAGCACGCCTTCGCGCTCCAGCGCCTTGAGTTCCTGGTTGACACGCTGGCGCGACGCACCGAGCAACTGGGCCAGGTCTTCCTGCGCCAGCGCCAGGCCGATGCGGACATGCCCAGCTTCTTCTTCGACGCCGTAACGGCGCGCCAATTGCAGCAGCTGCCGCGCCAGCCGCGCCGCCAGCGGCTTGGTGTTGAGGTCTTCCAGCGCGTCGAACATCAAGCGCAAGCGCCGACAGTTCAGGCGCAGCAAGGCGTCGTAGAGCTCGATGTGCGTTGTCAGCAACGCCTTGAAGTCGGATTTGCGCACCGCCAGCAAGGTGGTTGGCCCATGCGCATGGCCGTCGTGCGTGCGCGGCAGGCCGTCGAACAGCGCGATGTCGCCGAACCACGAACCAGGCTCGACATAGGTCAGCGCCACTTGCTTGCCGGCCAGCGACACCGAACTCACGCGCACGGCGCCGAGTGCCACGCCACACCACTCCTGCGCCGGTGCGCCGCGCGTTCCGGCGAGTTCGCCATCGGCCAGCCGGCGCACCAAGCTGCGGGCCAGGATGTCTTGCTGCAGGGCAGGCGAAAGTTTGGAGAACCACGGTCCGCTGTCGATGTTCTGGCGTTCGACGATCGTAAGTGGGGGCATCGGCATGGCTTGTCTCGGGTGCGACAGTATGGTCTGGTGGCTGCTCGACAAGGTCGCGGAATCTGTGTGATGGCGGATGAGGCGCGTCGGGCGCAGGGCAAATGACTCCGTGATGCTTGTGGCGTGAGGGCTGGTTTGTTAAGGCGGCGTGCGTCGCAGCACCGTGAGGTCGCATGCTAGAGTCTCGCCGTCACAGATGGTCACCAATCGGCGTTGTGTCGGTGCGAGGTAAAGCACGGCAAGCGGCGTCTCACGGCATGTTCATCGGCAAGCTCCGACTCTTCATCACAATCATCGCGCTCGGCATGGCTGGCCCTGTCGTGGCGCTCGGCTTTGGCGATTTCCGCTCCACGGCCTTGCTTGGTCAGCCGCTGAACCTGGCCTTGCCGGTGTCGCTGGCCGAAGGCGAGACGCTGACCAGCGATTGCGCCGCTGCTGAGGTGCAGTCGGGCGACTCGCGTTTGCCGCCGGGTTCGGTGCGCGTGCGCGTCACGCAAGGCCGCGACAGCAGCGAAGCCATCATCCGCGTCAGCACCACCGTCGCCATCGACGAGCCCGTGGTCAACATCACTGTGTCGGCGGGCTGCCCGCCGCGCATCACTCGCACCCTCGTCTTGCTAGCGGATCCGCCGCTGGTCAGCGTGGCCGCTGCGCCAGGCGCAGCGCTGGAAGGAGCAACGTCCCCCGCAGCTTCGACCCTAGGCGCGGGCCAGGTCGGAACGAGCACCGCCACCCCATTGCCGCCAACGCGCGCGGCACGGCCGACGACGCCGACGCGGGCCACCCGTACGGCAGCCCCTCGCAATGTGGCGGCTGCCAACAACAGCGCCGCACCACAGGCTGCCACAGCGCCGCCGCGGCCGCGCACTCGGCCCAGCGCCAGCGCGGCCGCCGCACCTCAGAAAGCGGCCGTGGCCGACGAGCGTCCACGCTTGCAGCTCGACGCGGGCCAGGTGGCTGCAACGGCGTCGGCCGTGCTGGCCGCCGAGGAGCAGGCTTCTGCTGCTCGCGCCGCCACGCTCGTGGCCGAAGCTGCGGCATCGGCAGCGCAACAGCGCATGAAGGACATGGAGGCGGAAGTGGCGCGTTTGCGCACAGACGCCAAGGCGCAGACCGATGCCTTGATCGAGTTGCGCAAGCAGATCGCCCAGGACCGCAACCGCCCAGCGGAAGCCGGGTGGCTGATGCCGGCACTGCTGGCCTTGGCCGGCCTGCTCGGCGCTACGGCGCTGTGGCTGTGGTGGCGGCTGCGTCAGCAGCAGCAGGTGCGGGTGACGCAGCGCGATGCCTGGTACGAGCGCGCCGCGCCGGCCTCAGTGGCGCACTCGATGGCCGGCCGCGACGAGAGCGAAGAGTCTGACTCCGACTACCAGGCGGCGGTGCCATCACGCATTCCGTCGACGCTGCCGCCGCCGCTGCCGCCGAAGCCCCGGCCGTCGATGAACCCGCCGTCGATGTTCGACACGCGTGCTGGTGGCCTGGACTCGATGATCTCGCCGCCGACGATGCCGGCGCACACCACTGTGACCTTGCCCACCTCCGGCCAGCGCATGGACGACGAGTCGTCGCGGGCGATGAGTGTCGACGAGCAGATCGACCTCGAGCAGCAAGCCGACTTCTTCATCGCCCTCGGCCACGACGAATCAGCGATCGACCTGCTGATGGCTCATCTGCGCAGCACCGGCGGCGGCACTCCGCTGCCGTTCCTGAAGTTGCTCGAGATTCATGGGCGCCGCGGCGATCGCGAAGCGTACGAGCGCACGCGCGTACGCTTCAACCAGCGCTTCAACAGCGTTGCGCCGGAGTGGCAGGCCGACCCGAAGATCGGTCGCTCGCTCGAAGACTATCCGCTCGTGGTCGGTCGCATCCAGACCGCGTGGCCGACACCGCTCGACGCCATGGCCGAGTTGGAGGCTCTGCTGTTCCGCCGCGGTGCCGGTTCGGAGATGTTCGAGCTGCCGGCTTACCAGGAAGTCTTGTTCCTGTACCAGCTGGCGCGCGATCTGCACCAGGCCTCGCAGCCCGACAACTCGAACGACGTCGACGTGCTGCTGCCGATCATGACCGAGCCTGCGCCACTGGCCGATGGCGCGATCAGCCTGAAACCGGAATTCAATGGCGGGCAGGCGATGACGCTCGACTTTGAACTCGATCCGGCGCAAGGTGACAAACCGATGCTCGAACTCGATCTGGGTTCAGACAACAATGCATCGCCAGATGGCGACAAGCGTGATCCCGGCAAGGGGCTGAGTTAGAGCTTCGCCAGCCGGTCGAGCGCCATGCGCAAGGTGTCGTCGCGCTTGGCGAAGCACAGCCGCGCAATCTGCTGGTCGCGTCCGTCGGCATAGAACGCCGACAGGGGAATCGCGGCCACGCCCACCTGCGTCGTCAGCCAACGGCAGAAGGCTTCTTCGCCAAGATCGCTGACCGACGAGTAGTCGACGCACTGGAAGTAGGTGCCTTCGCTCGGCAGCAAACGCAGCCGCGTGTTCGCCAGTCCGGCACGAAACAGGTCGCGTTTGGCCTGGTAGAAGGCTGGCAGCGTGCGGTACGGCGCGGCGTCTGCAAGGTAGGCCGTCAGCGCATGCTGCATCGGCGTGTTGACGGTGAAGACGTTGAACTGGTGGACCTTGCGGAACTCGGCCATCAGCGCCGCTGGCGCCGCCACCGTGCCGACCTTCCAGCCGGTGACGTGAAAGGTCTTACCGAAGCTCGAGACGACGAAGGCGCGCGCCGCCAGGGACGGCAGCGACGAGGCGCTGACATGCGGTGCGCCGTCGAACACCATGTGCTCATAGACCTCGTCACTGATCAGCAGCGTGTCGGTGGGGTCGAGCAATGCCGCCAGGCGCTCCATCTCGGCACGCGTCCACACCGTGGCGCTCGGGTTGTGCGGGCTGTTGACGATGACGGCGCGCGTCTTCGGATTGAGCGCCGCCGCAATCGCCGCGAAGTCGGGCCGGAACGTGCCGGGCGTCAGCGCCACACGAACCACGTGGCCACCGGCAAGTTCGATGTTCGGCGCGTAGCTGTCGTAGCAGGGTTCGAGCACGATCACTTCGTCGCCGGGGTGCACGACCGCGAGCACCGCGGTGATGATGGCTTGCGTGGCGCCGGCGGTGACGGTGATTTCGCTGCCGGCGTCGTAGCGCGCGCCGTAGAGCGCTTCGATCTTCGCCGCGACCGCTTCACGCAGATCGGCGATGCCGGGCATCGGCGGGTACTGGTTGTGACCGGCGCGCATGGCTGCGTTGACCGCGTCGAGCAGTTTCGGATCGCACTCGAAGTCAGGGAAGCCCTGGCCGAGGTTGACGGCGTCGTGTGTCGCCGCCAGCGCCGACATCACGGTGAAGATCGTCGTACCGACGCTGGGCAGGCGGCTTTGCAGGGTGGGGGTGCGGATGTTCATCGTGGGTTGCCAGGTCAAAGGGCCGGGTCGCTGCTGGCGTCGCTGGTGCCGGACATCGCTTTGACGATCAAGGCGCGTGTCAAACGCTCAGACAACAGCTCGGCAAAGGTGTAGACAAAACTGCGCAGGTACGCGCCGCGCTTGAAGGCCACGCGCGACACGTTGTCGCCGAACAGGTGGCCGACCGGCCGCGACACCAGATCGCCACCCGCCGGATCGTCGCGCGTCGCCATCTCGGCGACGATGCCGACGCCGAGGCCCGAGCGCACATAAGTCTTGATGACGTCGGAGTCGATCGCTTCGAGCACGATCTCGGGCTCGAGGTGCGCGCGCGCAAACGCCGCGTCGATGCGCGTGCGGCCGGTGAATGACGGGTGGTAGCTCACCAGCGGCTGCGCTGCGAGCTGTTCGAGCGTCGGCCGTTCCACCGTGGCCAGTGGGTGCGACGGTGGCACCACCATGACGTGCTGCCACGTGTAGCACGGCAGCGTCACCAATTCATCGAAGCCCGCCAGCGACTCGGTGGCCAGGCCGATGTCGGCGCGCTCCTCGATCAGCATCTGCGCCACCTGCTCTGGGTTGCCCTGGTGCAGCGCCACCTTGACCTTTGGAAAGCGCCGCATCAGCAGCGCCACCGGCTCGGGCAGCACGTAGCGGGCCTGCGTGTGCGTGGTCGCGATCGACAGATGCCCGGCATCCTGCTTGCTGAACTCCTCGCCGATGCGCTTCAGGTTGCCGACTTCGCGCAGGATGATCTCGATGGCTTTGAGCACCTGCTCACCGGGCTCGGTGACCCGGCGCAGTCGCTTGCCATGGCGCGCAAACACGTCGATGCCGAGTTCTTCTTCCAGCTCGAGGATGGCCTTGCTGACGCCGGGCTGCGAGGTGTGTAGCGCCTTGGCGGTTTCGGTGAGGTTCAGGCCGCGGCGCACGGCTTCCTGCACGAAGCGGAACTGGTGCAGGTTCATGCTTGACCGAGCGACACGGCATGGTCGGCCATTGCCGCAATCAGCGCCGGTGCTTCGCCTGCGGCGGCATGCAGCTCGATGTTCACCGAGGCGTGGCGAGCCTTGATCGCATCGACCAGCGGTGGCAGATCCCGCCGCAAGTGCCCGCCGGTACCCAGGAACAGCGGCAGGATGTCGATGCGCTCGATACCGTCGGCCACCATCTCATCGGCCACGGTCGGCAAGTCCGGTGTCATCAGTTCGAGAAAAGCCAGCCGTACGTCGACGCCGGGCGCACGCGAACGAACTGCGGTGGCGATGGCTTCGAAAGGCTCGGCCCAACGTGGGTCACGTGCGCCGTGGGCAAACAGGATCAGACCTTTGTTCATTTGACCCCCAAGGCCCTGCGGGCCTGCCCCCCATGGGGGCGCGAGCGCCTTCGGATCGGCCGGGCGGCGCTCATCGGTACCTCACCAGCCACGTGAACGCCGCCATCGACAACAGCAGATACAACAGGCTCGGCGCCGCCGCAGCGATCCACGGTGTCCACTCGCGCAGCACGCCGAGGTGTCCGGCGACGTTGTTCAGCAAGACGAAGCTGATGCCGAGCATGATGCCGCCGAAGACCTTGAAGCTGATGCCGCCGCGCCGGGCCGACAGGTAAGCAAACGGCAGCGCCAGCGCCACCATCACGAGGCACGCAAAGGGGTAGAGCGCTTTTTTCCAGAACTGGATCGAGTGGCGTTGCGAGGCCTGCTCCTGGCTCGTCAGGTGGCGGCTGTAGCGCCAGAGTTCGACGGTGGACATGGTCGACACTGGCAACACGGCTGCGGCCACGACGCCTGCGTCGAGCGCGCTCGGCCACTGTGTGCGGGCTTCGTGCTTCTCAACCACGGCGGGCACGGGCGCGGAGTTCAGAGCGCCATTGCGTGATGGCCATTCGGTGATTTGCGCGTCTTCGAGCGTCCACTGGCCGTCGCCGATGCGCGCGCTCTTGGCGGCCACTCGCGTGACGAGCTGGCTGTCGGCGTTGAACTCGAAAATGCGCACGCCTTCGAGCACGCCCTGCGGTGTGGTGCGCTTGACGTTGACCGAGACATTGATGTCGCTGCCATCGGCCGTCTTGCGCGTGTCCTTCAGCCAAGCGCCGGTGCGCCCGAGTTCGCGCCCACCGCGAAAGCTCGACTTGAGCGCCACCGCTTCGCGTTCGCTGATCGGTGCCACGTAGTCTCCGACAACGAAGTTAAGCAACGCAAAAGCGGCCGCCAGCAGCGTCAGCAAGCCCAGCGCACGGCCCGGGCCGAGGCCACCGGTGCGCAGGATCGTGAACTCCGAGCTTTGGGCCATGCGGGCCAGCGCAAAGATGGTGCCGATGAGAACGCTGATCGGAAACAGCTCGTAGAAGTGGCCCGGCAATTCAAGCGCACACGTCAGCAGCGCATGCTGGACGCCGTAGCCGTTCTTGCCGACGTCCTGCAACTCGTCGACGAAGTCGATGAAGTAGAAGAGCGACAAGAAGGCGAGCGTGACGAAGCCGACCGCACCGGCGATGTCGCGGTAGAGCAGGCGGCGCACCGTCTTCATGCTGCCGCTGTCCCGGCCCGGCCGCGAGGCCAGAGTCGCATCACCTGCGCATGGTCACGCCACCACAACAAGGCCAGCGACAGCGACAGCACACCGCCGTGCAGCAGCAGCAGCGCTGCACCCAGGCCGAGCTTGCCGCCGGCCACCCACGCCGTGCTCAGGTTGATCAGGTTGTAGTAGACGACGAAGCCGAGCAGGGCCAGCAGCAGGTTCCAGTTGCTGGCGCGGCGTGGATTGGTGGCGGACAAGCCCACACCGAGCAGCACCAGATTGGTCGCACCGAACAGCAGGCCCAGGCGCCACGCCAGCTCGCCCTGGTTGCGCAGCGTCGGCTGACGCAGCAGATCGATCGTTCGCATCGCCCGCGGCGGTTTCGTGTCGGCGCTCTTGAGTGCGCGCTCGCCGGCAAGCACGCGGTAACTCTCGAAGTTCGACAGCGTCTTGTTGCCAGTACTGGCATCGATTTCGTTGCGCTGGCCGCGCTCGAGCACCAGCCAGCGCTCGCCGTCGACATTGTCCAGCCGCCCGCCCTTGGCCGAGGTCACCGACTCGCGGCTGCCATCGGTGGACAGGATGAAGACGTTGCGCGCATTGATCGAGTCGGGGCTTTCGCGCTCGACAAAGAAGACGCGCTTGCCGTCACGCGATGACTGGAACACGCCCGGGGCGACGCGCGACAGATCGGAGCGCTGCTCGTAGCGCTCGCGCAGCTCGGTGCTCTGCCGGTTGCCCCAGGGCCAGACGAAGAGCACCAGCAGGCCGACGACGAGCAGCACCGGCCAGCTCATGCGCAGGACAGGGCGCACGAAGCGATTGATCGAAACGCCGCTGGCGAACCAGATGGCCATTTCGCTGTCACGGTACATGCGGCCGAGGCTGACCACGACCGCGATGAACAGTGACAGCGCGAGCATCGTCGGCAGGTGGCCGAGCGCGGTATAGCCGAGCAGGAGCACCACGTCCTGAGGCGCCACGACACCGCCCGCGGCCTGGCCGAGCGTGCGGATCAGCATCATCGTCAGCACGATGGTGAGGATCACCACCAGCGTGCCGCCGAACGAGCGCGCAAGGTCTTTTCTCAGCGTGGTATCGAATAACATTGGGCACCGAAAGAACAGTAGGAATTATGGACTTCGAATTCAAGGCCTTGACGGCGGGCGGGCTCGCTGCAGTGTCGGCCGATGCACTGCTGATCGTCGTCGGTGGCACCGCGGTGCCGCGTGCACTCGACAAGCCTTTGGCAACGCTGCTGGACGATGCGGTAAAGCAGGGCGACTTCGAGTTCAAGGCCAACCGCTGCCTTTACATCCATCGCCCCGTGGGCATCGCCGCCCAGCGGCTGCTGTTCGTGGCTGCGGGCGACGCGTCGGCCAAAGCCTTCAAGGCCGCGCTCGTGGCGGGTCTGGTTGCGCTCAAGGCCGCTGGCGTGGTTGATCTGGCGGTGGCACGTGTGGGCTTCGATGCTGCGCTCGACGAGTCGCATGCCCGTGCGCTGGCCCAGGCTGCCGGCGACGCGCTGTACGTGTACCGGCACACCAAGCCGAGCGCGCCTGCCGCGCTGCGCTTGAACAAGTTCGCGCTCTGGGGCCCTGCAGCGGCCCGCGCGGCGCTGACGAAGGGACTGCAACGCGGCCAGGCCGTCGCCTCGGGCGTGCGGTTGGCGCGCGAATGCGCCAACCGCCCCGGCAACCACGCCACGCCGAGCCATCTGGCGTCGGAGGCGAAGAAGATCGGCAAGGAGTTCGGCTTCAAGGTCGAGGTCTTCGACCGCAAGGACATCGAGAAGATCGGCATGGGCTCGTTCCTCGCCGTGGCGCAAGGCTCGGACGAGCCGCCGCGCTTCATCGTCATGCGCTATGAAGGCGCAGCGGCGAGCAAGGCGCCGATCGTGCTCGTCGGCAAGGGCATCACCTTCGACTCCGGCGGCATCTCGCTCAAACCCGGCGGCGAGATGGACGAGATGAAGTTCGACATGGGCGGCGCGGCCAGCGTGCTCGGCACGATGCGCGCCATCGGCGAGTTGAAGCCGAAGATCAACGTCATCGGCCTGATCGTGTCGTGCGAGAACATGCCCAGCGGCCGCGCGGTCAAGCCGGGCGACGTGGTCAAGAGCCTGTCGGGGCAGACGATCGAGATCCTCAACACCGACGCCGAAGGCCGCCTGATCCTGTGCGATGCGCTGACCTACGCCGAGCGCTTCAAGCCGGCGGCGGTGATCGACATCGCCACGCTTACCGGCGCCTGCGTCGTCGCGCTCGGCCACCACCACTCGGGCTTGTTCACGGCCGACGACAAACTCGCCGAACAACTGCTGCAAGCCAGCCGCAGTGCGCAGGACCCGATCTGGCGCATGCCGCTCGACGAAGAGTATGACGAAGGCCTGAAGAGCAACTTCGCCGACATGGCCAACATTGGTGGTCGAGCCGGTGGTGCCATCACCGCGGCCATGTTCCTGAAGCGCTTCACCGCCAAGTATCCGTGGGCGCATCTGGACATCGCCGGCACGGCGTGGAAGAGCGGCGCTGCCAAGGGCGCGACCGGCAGGCCAGTGCCGCTGCTGACGCAGTTCATCCTCTCGCGGGCCTGACCGCAAGGCAGGTTGGTTTCGTGAAGGTCGAGTTCCATTCCGGCGTGACCGAGCCGCTGGCCCACACCTGCCGCCTTTTGCGCAAGGCCCATGCGGCGGGTGCGCGCGTGGTCGTGCACGGCCCCGGCGCGCTGCTCAACCAGCTCGACCAGGCGCTGTGGACCTTCGACGCACTGTCGTTCGTGCCGCACGTGCGGCTGCGAACTGGGGCCTGCCCGAGCGCACAGCAGGCACGCACGCCGACGTGGCTGGTGGAAGACGTGAGCGCCGTGCCTGACCGCGAGGTGCTGCTCAACCTCGGCAGCACGATGGTCGAGGGCTGGGAGGGGTTTGCGCGCGTGATCGAGGTCGTGTCTGCCGAAGAACCAGCCATCCAGGCCGGGCGGCAACGCTGGCGCAGCTACAAGGCGCGCGACGGTGTCGAGCTGGTCAACCACAGCGCCGCAGGAGCGGGTTGATGGCTGCACGCTCCGACCTGCCGACGCTGACCGAGGTCATCGACCTGCAAGACAGCGCTCCGGGTGCCTACGATCCAACGGCGCCGATGCCGATCCAGGACGAGTCGGTGGCGCTGGAAGAGGGTGCCCTCAGTGCGCTGCGGCTGCGCGCACCCGGCCCAACACCTGCCCTGGCCCATGACGAGGAACTGGTGGCTCAGGTGCTGGCGCGCTTGCAGCCGCGGCTCGAAGCCTGGGTCGAGGCCAAGGTGCGTCGTGCCCTGATCGAGCTGCTGCCGGTGTGGACCGAATCGGCGGCCCTGTCGATCGCGCGCGACCTGCACGCCGAGATGCCCGAGCTGCTCAGCCTGGCGTTGGACGAGGTCCATCGCCAACGCAGCGACGGGCGCCGCGGCTGAGTCACCCGCCGCGCTGCAGACAACGCTTGTAGCGTTCATCGACCCGCCGTGCGAACCACTCCGTGGTCAGGCGGCGCGTGATCTTGGGGCTTTGCAGCACGATGCGCGGGATCACGGCACGCGGCTGCGTCCGCCCACTGCGCTGCTCGGCCAGCGCGAACACCTTCGCCAGCAGCGGGCTGCGCTCAAAGTCGGCGCCGCTGCTGCGTTCAAGTTCGCGCCGGATCGCGCGCTCGTCCATGCCCAGCGGTCCGGCGAGGCTGCGCACGGCCAACTCTGTCTGTCCGGGCTGCGCGGCACCGGCCGCCCCGGCAATGAACAAGTCGCCGTCGAGGTCGATCTTGCGGCCGCTGGCCACCGCGAGCGCCTGCTGGAAACCGGCGTTGCGACTGGAAAAACGCCCAGCGTTGAAGTCCGCGAAGCGATAGACCATGTCCTGCCCGTACGGTGCGGTGTAGTCCAGCAGGTGAGCGGTGCCGAAATACAGCCCACCGCGGCGGGTGAAGACCTCGTGCCGAACAGTGTCTTGCGCCGGAAAGGGGTAGGGCTGTGATTGCACATGAGCCTCGGCAAAGGCGATGCTGACCTGCATCGGCCCTCCCGTGCGCACCGGGTTCAGGCGCGCAAACAGGCGCTGGCCCAGCGGCACTTCCTCAATGAACTGCTCGTAGATCAGGCTCAATTCGCGCTCGGTTTTCACCGCGTCCAGCCGTTCGTCATAGCTGCGTCCGTCCGGTGAGCGCAGTCGCAGGGCCAGGTTCACCGCCAGCTCCGGCACGCCCATGCTCTCGGCGCGGCGCACGATCTCCTCACGCGCCACTTTCGCCAGGTTGGGCACCGGAGGGTCGGCACTGAAGGTGGATTCCTGCTCGGTGACAGCGAGCACCGTGCAGACGTTGGATCGCGATGGATCGAGCTTCAGGGCGGCGAAAACGAGCTGCAGATCCACCGCCCAGGCCGCGCGCTGGGCCACGGTGGACGGAATCAGCGCCTGGATGTCGGCCTGGATGCTCTCCGGCGAGCGCGCTGGCGCACGCGGCGTCGCATCCCCAGCGCATCCGGCCAGCACGGCGATGGAGAGGCCCAAAATAACGATGCCGAAGCGCCGGTGCAGCGGAGGCGGGTGCATGCACCAGACTGTAGCCGTGGGTCTGTGTGGAGGGCGAGGGTGCGATTCGAGCGAAAGCACCTAGGGCAGCGCGGTCATCCGCCTGGGCGAGGGCGGCGTTACCTCGCTGTCGGCCAAGCCAAAACCCATGGCACTCAACGTGCTTAGGCAGATACCCGATGCGGGTTGCGGTGCCTTTTGCAGTATCGTCTCGCCCGCTGAGTTGACTCAGGTATTCCATTCACGTCTTCAACATCCTCACTGGAGGTTTCCCCTCATGCGAATCAAGATGCTCCCGATCGTCGCTGCCGCCGTCCTCGTGGCAGGCACGGCCAGCGCCCAAGACATGGTCGTCAAGATCGGCCACGTCGGCCCGACCAGCGGTGCCATCGCGCACCTGGGCAAGGACAATGAAAACGGCGCCCGCATGGCCATCGAGGCGCTCAACGCCAAGGGCGTGATGATCGGCGGCAAGAAGGCCAAGTTCGAGCTGCTCGCCGAAGACGACGGCGGTGACCCGAAGCAGGGCACCTCGGCCGCACAGAAGCTCGTGGACAGCAAGGTCAACGGCGTCATCGGCCACCTGAACTCGGGCACGTCGATTCCGGCGTCGAAGATCTACAGCGATGCCGGCATTCCGCAGATCAGCCC
>JANOEG010000623.1:0-2235 GCA_031413095.1 Burkholderiales bacterium
TGTGCTGCCGGCGATGACGCGCACCGAGCGCGAAGCCGCTTACCGCTGCGATGTGGTCTACCTCACCGCGCGCGAACTGGCCTTCGACTACCTGCGTGATCACCTGCTGCTGTCCGGCGTGCGCGACCCGCGGCTGCTGCAAGCGCTGGCGATCTCGCAAGGCCAGCCGGGCACAGCGAGCACCGATTTCGGCGCGCTGAGCGCGATGTTCGAAGCCAGCACGCGTGCGGCCTCCCTCGACGTGATGGCCGCGCCCGATGCGCCGCCAAGCACCCAGCTGCCCTTGCAAGGCCCGACGCCGGTGCTGCCCGGGTTGTGCCTGGCGCTGATCGACGAGGCCGACAGCATCCTGCTCGACGAAGCCACCGTGCCGTTGATCCTGGCCGCAGCGGCCGACGCCACCCAAACACAATCGTTTCAGCGCGCGATGGACATGGGGCGTGCGCTGCGCCGTGGCCGCGACTACACCCTCGATGCGGGCCAGCGCCGCGCCGAACTGAGCGACGACGGCCGCGCCGCTGTCACCGCCGCCGTGCAGGCGCTGCACGGCGACAAGGGCTTGCTGCGCCCGGCGCGGCGCGCCCACGAGCTGGTGGCTGCGGCGCTGTCCGCCCGTCACGCGCTGCAACGCGACCGCGACTACACGGTGGATGGTGGCAAGCTGCAGCTCATCGACGAGGTCACCGGCCGCATCGCCGACGGCCGGCAGTGGACCGGTCCGCTGCAAGCCATGGTCGAGCTGAAGGAAGGCCTGGCGCCGAGCCCGGCCACACGGGTCTCGGCGCAGATCACCTACCAGCGGTTCTTTCCGCGCTACCTGCGCATCGGCGGCATGAGCGGCACGTTGGCCGAAGCGCGGCGTGAACTGCGGGTGCTCTACGACGGCCGCGTGCAGCGTGTGCCGCTGGCCAAGGCCGACCGCCGGCAGTGGCTCGGCGAACAACTCTTTGCCGACACGCTGTCACGCGATGTGGCGCTGATCGAGCGCGTCCGGTGCCTGGTTGCGCTCGGCCGGCCGGTGCTCGTTGGCACCGACAGCGTTGCTGCATCGATGCGTCTGTCGGCCAGCCTGCTCGCCGCGGGCATCGACAACCAGTTGCTGAACGCGGTGCAGGACGCGCACGAAGCCGAGCGCATCGCACGCGCCGGCTGCGCCGGCGTGGTCACCGTTGCCACCAATATCGCCGGACGCGGCACCGACATCGTGCTCGACGCCGCCGCGCGTGCGGCCGGCGGCCTGCATGTAATGGCGACGATGCGCAACCGCTCGCGGCGCATCGACCGCCAGCTGATCGGCCGCGCGGCTCGTCATGGCGACCCTGGGTCGGCCGAACGCCTGCTGGCGCTCGACGACACGCTGCTCGCCGAAAACCTGCCGCTGGTGTGGCGCCGCCTGGCGCGCCGCTTCGCGCACCGCGGCCTCGTGCCGAAGGTGATGGCGCAGGCGATGTTGATGGTTGGACAGCACCGCGCCGAAGGGCGTGAACGCGCGATGCGCCAGCACCTGCGCCGCAGCGACCAGCGCACGGATGAGATGTACGCCTTTGCCGGGGGCGCCGAATGACGCCGCCCACCGTTTTTGATCGCCCTTGGAACAGCACCATGAAGACAACCCTGACCTTGTTGGCCACTGCCGTGTCGGCGAGTGCCGCCATGGCGCAAAGCAGCAGCGCTGCGCGCGGCCTCGACTGCATGATCCAGCCGCACCAGATCGTGCAGATCGGCAGCGCGGCGCCGGGCGTGATCGAACGCATCCTGGTTGACCGTGGCGACCTCGTGAAGCAAGGCCAGCCGATCGTGCAACTGCAGGCCGGGGTCGAACGCGCCGCGCTGGCCGTGGCCCGCGAGCGCGCCTTGCAGCAGGGTGAGATGACGGTGGCCACCGGCTCGGCCGACCTGGCGCGGCGCGAACTGCAACGCGCCAGGGAACTGCACGAACAGAACTTCGTCTCGCAGACCTATCTCGACAAGCAGCGCGCCGAAGCCCAGGTGGCCGGCGGCCGCACCGATCAGGCGACCGAGCGCCGCAAGCTGGCCCATCGCGAGGTCGATCTGGCCGCAGCCCAGCTCGCGCAGCGGCAAATCAGCGCGCCGATCGCCGGCGTGGTCGTCGAGCGTTTCATGTCGCCCGGCGAGTTCGTCGATCAGAAGCCGATCCTGCGCATCGCCGCGATCGATCCGCTGCGCGTCGACGTGCTGGTGCCGGCAGTGGCCTTTGGCCAGGTCGAAGCCGGC